>DATFPZ010000090.1:0-6117 GCA_035264545.1 Acidimicrobiia bacterium | reverse complement strand
GACCTCGCGACCCGGACGGGGACGATCACGAACGCCGTCTACGGCTTCACGTCGATGCTGATCAAGATGCTCGGCGACGAGAAGCCCGACTACATAGCCGTCGCCTTCGACACGGGAGCGCCGACGTTCCGGGACGAGATGGACGCGGACTACAAGGCGGGGCGCAAGGAGACGCCGGACGTGTTCTCCTCGCAGCTGCCGTTGATCCACGAGGTGCTCGAAGCGCTCGCGATCCCCGTTCTCGAGGTCGGGGGCGTCGAGGCCGACGACGTCATCGCGACCCTCGCCGAGCAGGCAGCCGCGGAGGGGATCGACACCGTGATCGTCACCGGCGACCGTGACACCTACCAGCTCGTCCGCGACCCGCACGTCAAGGTCCTCTACAACCGGCGGGGAGTGTCGGACTACGTGCTCTACGACGAAGCCGGGATCGTCGAACGCACCGGCGGTGTAACTGCGGCGCAGTATCCGGACTACGCCGCGCTCCGTGGCGACACGAGTGACAACCTTCCCGGCGTCCCCGGCATCGGTGAGAAGACGGCTGCGAAGCTCGTCGCGACGTACGGCGATCTCGAAGGCATCTACGTACATGTCGACGAGCTGCCACCCAAGCAACGACAGAACCTGGGTGATGCACGCGACCGGGTGTTCCTCAATCGCGAGATGTCGCGCCTGCGGTCGAATGTCGAGGTCGACTTCTCGGCCGCCGACCTCCGTCAGCGTTCATGGGATCGCGAGCAGGTACGCGTCCTGTTCGACCAGCTCGAGTTCCGCACGCTCTTGCCGCGACTGTTCGAGGCTGTCGGCGAAGAGGCCGCCGAGCCCGAGGCAGACACGTTCGAAGCCGAGGTCGTGGTCGTGCCGGACGCGGCCGCGGCGGCGACCCGGTTGCGTGATCTCGGCGCCGTCGAGGGCTCGTACGTCCTCGAGGGCCGCTGGGAAGGTGAGGCCGGTCACAGTCCGTTGATCGGCGTGGCCGTCGCCGACGAGGACGGGCGCGCCGACTACATCGACGGCGAGCTGCTGCGCGACCCGAAGGTGAGCGATGCCCTCAGCGCGCTCGTGGGTGAAGGTGGCTCACCACTCGTCGTGCATCGGGCCAAAGAGCTGATGCATGCCCTTCCCGTCGACGTGCGCTCGCTGCGCTACGACACCGCGGTGATGGCGTACCTGCTCGACCCGGCGGAAGGAAAGTACCTCCTCGAAGATCTCGCGTTGCGGCACCTGTCGCTCGAGGTGCGCTCACCCGACGCCAAGGAGGGCACGCTCGACCTCGACCTCGACGGCCAGTCCCGAGTTGACGAGACGGGCCGGCGCGCCCTGGCGGTACGGCGTCTGGCCGGCACGGTCGCCGAAGCGCTCGAGGCCCGCGAGCTCACCGATCTCTATGAGCGTGTCGAGCGGCCGCTCGTCCGCGTGCTGGGGCGGATGGAGGATGCCGGCGTCAAGGTCGACCGGCAGTTCCTCGAGGGCCTGCGCGCCGAGCTCGCCCAGAGCTGCGAGGACCTCGTCGGGCGGATCCAAGCCCATGCGGGCGTGGAGTTCAACGTGAACTCGAATCCTCAGCTACGGGAGGTGCTCTTCGAGAAGCTCGGCTTGGCACCGGTGAAGAAGACGAAGACGGGACCGTCCACCGACGCCGACTCGCTCCAGAAGATGGTCGAGGAGCACCCGATCATCGAGGACCTGTTGCGCTACCGCGAAGTCGAGAAGCTGCGGAGCACCTACGCGGACGCGTTGCCGCCGCTCATCGGTCACGACGGCCGCATCCACGCAACCTTCAAGCAGACCGATACGACGACCGGTCGCATCTCGAGCGAGAACCCGAACCTCCAGAACGTGCCGGTGCGCACGGCCGACGGCCGGGAGATGCGCCGGGCGTTCATCGCCGACGACGGCTGCGGGTTGTTGACCGCCGACTACTCGCAGATCGAGCTCCGGGTGCTCGCGCACCTCACGGACGATCCGGGACTGATCGAGGCTTTCGCCCGCAGCGCCGACATCCACACCACGACGGCCGCGATGGTCTTCGGCGTCGAGGAGAAGGACGTCGACGCCTTCCAGCGCCGCTTCGCGAAGGTCGTGAACTTCGGCCTCGCGTACGGCATGGAGGCCTACGGGCTTGGTCAGCGTCTCGGCGTCCCGACCGAGGAAGCCCGCGAGATCCTCGACAACTACTTCGCAAGCTTCCCGAGCGTGAAGGCCTTCATGGACAACACGGTGCGGGAGGCGAAGCAGCGCGGTTACACGACGACGATCTTCGGCCGGCGTCGTCAGATCACCGAGCTGTCGTCCGACAACTTCCGCATCCGCCAGATGGGGGAGCGCATGGCGCAGAACGCGCCCGTGCAAGGCTCCGCCGCCGACGTGTTCAAGCTGGCGATGGTCGCCCTCGACCGCGCTCTCGACGGCGCGGGCCTGCGGTCCCGCATGATCCTCACGGTGCACGACGAGCTCGTGCTCGAGGTGCCGCTCGACGAACGTGAGCGAGTCGAGCCGCTCGTGCGCGACGTCATGGAGTCGGTGTGCCAGCTGAAGGTGCCGCTGGTCGTCGACCTCGGCTTCGGCCCCACGTGGGCCGAAGCCAAGTAGCGCCGGTCAGCCGTTCGCCACCTCGCCCGGCGGATCGCCCGTAGCGGCGCGCAATTCCTTGGCGTACTCCTCGGTGATCTCGGCCGCATCGTGCATGAAGTCGCGGATGGCGGTGAGCTGTTCCACGTCGTATTGCGACATCGCCTCGAAGGTGCGGTTCATGAACGGGCCGTAGTACCGCACACCGGTCTTCGTGCCCTCGGGTGTGCGCTCGATCAGCACTCGGCGCCGGTCCTCGGCGCCACGGACCCGTCGCACGAATCCGACCTCTTCTAACCGGTCGACCACGGCGGTGACGGCACCGGTCGTGAGGTGGCTGGCTGTTGCCAGATCGCCGGCCGTCATCGCGCCTTTTCGGTTCAGGATCTCGAGCACCCGATGATCCGTGCGGTTGACGCCCATACGTTCGGCGATCATCTGGTTCACAACGTCCACCGCGCTCGTGAACTCGCGGCAGGCTCTCATCGTTTCGAGAAATAGGTCACGTCTTGAACGTCTTGACATGTGAATAGTTTAATCCGTAAGCTAACCCCTAGCCAAGACGGACATTGGGAAAGAAACGGTGATTTCCGCAGGGCCGAAGGGTCGAAGCGGACACTAATCCGAACCCCATCAGAAGAGGCAGAGGTCCCCCCATGCTGAAGCGCCTTGCCCGCACCTGTTACCGCCGCCGTTGGCGCGTGCTCGCGGCGTGGGTCGTCTTCCTGGTCGCCGTCTCCGTGTTCAGCTCGGCCGCGGGCGGTGTCTTCCGCAACGAGTTCTCGCTCTCCGGTTCGGAGAGCAAAGAGGCCTCCGACTTCCTCGAGGAACGAGGTTTCCCGTCCCGCGCCGGGTTCAGCGGACAGATCGTGTTCGCGTCCGATGAGGGCGTCGAGAACCCGAACGTCCGGGAGGCGATGGAGGGCCTGTTCGCCCGGGTGGAGCGCACGGTGCCGCGCACCGAGGTCGAGAGCCCGTACCAAGCTGGGGAAGCTCGACAGATCTCCCAGAACGGCCGGATCGCGTACGCAGAGGTCAACCTCGCCGACCGTCCCGATGCCGACTTCCGGTCCGCCGCGGACGAGATCAAGGCGGAAGCCGAGGACGTGAAGGTCTCCGGCCTGCAGGTCGAGTTGGGCGGTGAGCTATTCGGCGAGCAGGAGCTGCCGGCGAGCGAGGCAATCGGCGTGCTGCTGGCGATCGTCGTGCTGCTCGTCGCGTTCGGTTCGGTCCTCGCCGCCGGTCTCCCCATCATGACCGCGCTCTTTGGCATCGGGACCGGCATCGCGCTGGTGCAGCTCACCGCGAACGGACTGACGATGCCCGATTTCACCACGCAAGCCGTGGCGATGATCGGCATCGGCGTCGGGATCGACTATGCGTTGCTCATCGTCACGCGCTATCGGCAGGCGCTGCGCGACGGTCATCAACCCGAGAGCGCGGTCGCGCTCGCCGCCGACACCGCCGGCCGCTCGGTGGTCTTCGCCGGTACGACCGTCGTCATCGCCGTGCTCGGGATGCTGCTGATCAACGTGCCCGCCGTGCAAGGCCTGGCGGTCGGTATCGCGCTCGGTGTCTTCATGACGATGCTCGCCGCGATCACCCTGCTTCCGGCCGTTCTCGGCTTCGTGGGCCACAACATCGACAGGCTCGGCCTGCCGCACAAGAAGCGCGCCGAGGGCGAGGTTCGAGAATCGTTCTGGTACCGGTGGAGCCGGTTCCTCCAGCGGCGGCCGTGGCCGGCGGCGATCGCGGGGCTCCTCATCCTCGTCGTGCTGGCGCTGCCGGTGCTGTCGATGCGGCTGGCGTTCGCCGACGCCGGCAACCGGCCCACCTCCGACACCACTCGGCGCGCTTACGACCTGCTGGTCGAGGGCTTCGGGCCCGGCTTCAACGGCCCGATGATCCTGGCCGTCGACATGCCCGGTGGGCAGGGCGACCTCGCCACGGTCGAACAGCTGTCCGAGCGGCTACAGACCACGCGCGGCGTGGCGTTCGCGACCCCACCCCAGACGAACGACGCCGGCAACGCCGCGATCGTCCAGGTGTTCCCGAACAGCTCGCCGCAGAGCGAAGAGACCGCAAATCTGGTCGACCGCCTGCGTGACGACGTGATCCCACCCGTCACGCGAGGGACAGAGGTCGACGTGAAGGTCGGCGGCCTCACCGCCGGTGCCACCGACTACTCGAACTACACGGCGGAACGCCTGCCCGTGTTCATCGGGCTGGTCCTGCTGCTGTCGTTCATCCTGCTGATGGTGGTGTTCCGAAGCCTGCTCGTCCCGCTCAAGGCGGTGATCATGAACATGCTGTCGATCGGCGCCGCGTACGGCGTGATCGTCGCCGTGTTCCAATGGGGCTGGCTGAAGGACCTCATCGGCGTCGCCGAAGCCGGACCGGTCGAGGCGTGGGCGCCGATGATGCTGTTCGCGATCGTGTTCGGCCTGTCGATGGACTACGAGGTCTTCCTCCTCTCCCGCATGCGAGAGGAGTACGACCGCACCGGGAACAACGCGACCGCGGTGGCCGACGGGCTCGCAGCGACCGCGAGGGTCATCACCGCCGCGGCATTGATCATGATCCTCGTGTTCAGCGCGTTCGTCCTCGGCGACGATCGTGCGATCAAGCTGTTCGGCTTCGGGCTCGCCGCCGCGGTGTTCCTCGACGCGACGATCGTTCGCCTGATCCTGGTCCCGGCGACGATGGAGCTGTTGGGTGACTGGAACTGGTGGATCCCGAAGTGGCTCGACCGGATCCTGCCGAGGGTGCGCGTCGAGCCCGCCGAGGACCTCGACGCCGAGCTCGCGCAGCTCGACCAGGAGGAGAAGGCGCGGGTCGGCACTCGGTAGCCCAAGGTTTTGGCGTCACCTACCACGCATATCGTGCCTAGGTGACGCCAAAACCGGAGGACCGCGCGTGGTTCAACGAGATCGCGAGCTTCGTCGGCCCGGCGTACCTGCGGAACGCGTTCACGAAGGGAACGGAGCAGGAGGTCGGGTTCCTCGTCGACGCGCTCGGGCTCGAGGCGGGGGAGCGGGTGCTCGACGTCGGGTGCGGGCCGGGCCGGCACGCTCTCGCGCTCGCCCGGCGAGGGATCGACGTCGTGGGCGTCGACCTGTCGGAGGACTTCATCGCCCTCGCCCGCGACGCCGCCGCTGCCGACGGCGTCTCGGCGCGCTTCGAGGTTGGCGACGTCCGCGACCTCGCCTACGACGCCGAGTTCGGCGCCGCGATCTGCCTATGCCAGGGCGGCTTCGGGCTCCTCGGCGGCCGCGACGAGGCTCAGGCGCTCGAGCGGATCGCGGCCGCGCTGCGACCCGGTGGACGGCTCGCCCTGAGCGCGTTCTCCGCCGCATTCGCCGTCCGCTTCCTCGAGGAGGGCGAGAGCTTCGATCCCATCACGGGCGTGCTCCACGAGCGCTCCACCGTCCGCAACGAGGACGGCGAGCAGGAGGTCTTCGACCTCTGGACGACGTGCTTCACCGCGCGCGAGCTCGAGCTGCTCGCCCGGCACGCCGGCCTCGAGGTCGTCGGCGTGCACGGCGT
>DATFPZ010000089.1:0-2347 GCA_035264545.1 Acidimicrobiia bacterium | reverse complement strand
CGACCAGTTGGCGTCCGCGATCGGCCGCCTCGGCGTACTCGCGCGCCTCGTAGAGCGGGGTCAGCGGGGCCCAGAGCTCCCAGCCGTCGGGCTCGTACGCCTTTCCCGGGGTGCCGCCGAGCGCGATGACCGTCGTCTCGGGCTCCTCGGCAAACGCCGTCCGCTTCACGCCGGGAGGCGCAAAGATGAACGTCCCCGTGGGCGCAGCCACCCGGTCGCCGTCGAGCTCGAACATCGCTCGCCCTCGCACGACGAGGTACAGCTCCTCGTCGGAGTCGGGGTCGGACTCGTCGTGCTCGTTGATGATCCGGTCTCCCACTTCGGGGCCCGTCCAAGCGTTGACACCGAAGGACGTGATGCCGAAGTGGTGCCTGACGGGTCGAAACGGCTCGCGCCCGTCGGTCAGCTCTTCGATCTCTTCCAGTCGTGCGACTGCGTAGCTCGTCATCCGAGTCCTCCCACGTCGTAAGTCACGTACTGCCGCGAGCTTGACGCCCGCGTCGCTCGCGAGCGAGGCCGATCCCCCGCGTCGCGCCCGTCACCATCGGAACGTTGCCGTCGAGTCGCCTCATATCCATCCGGACACCTTGACGACAGACAGCAAGGGACGGCACGAGACGTCGCTCCGAAGCAGACGCGACGGCGCCGGCAACGACGGCCGTGCTACCGGATTGCGCGCGCTATCGCGATTCCCTGACGGCAAAGTTTGACGATGTTGCGCCGGAAGGCACCTTGTGACGCAACTTGATGCGCCCGGAGCGTCCGCGAAGCGGGCTGAGGAACTCGAAGCGACAGTCGGTGGCGAGCGGACCGGCGAGCCGGAACGCTGAGGACGGCGGCCTTCAGCGGCTGACGTCGTAGACCAGGTGGGTGACCCGGTCGCCGCGCACGATCGTGGTCGGGTTCTCCAGCCGCAGCGGCTCGGCCAGGCCGCCGGTGGCGAAGAACGGGCGGCCGGACCCGAAGACCACCGGTCGCCCGCGAACTCCTTGGCGGCGGTAATCGCCTTCTCGACGCCGTCGACGAACGTGAACGATGTTTCAGCTCACGGGCGCATCGCTAGCTTTCCCGGACCGTGAGTGAGTTCGGGGTCGAGCGGATCGCCGTGCTGCGCGCCACCGCGCTCGGCGACTTCGTGTTTTGCGTACCGGCCCTCCTGGCGCTGCGGGCGGCCTACCCGCGGGCGGAGATCTGCCTGCTGGGACGCCCCTGGCACGCCTCCTTCCTGCGCGACCGTCCCGGTCCCGTCGATCGTGTGATCGTCGTGCCACCCAGCCGAGGCGTTCGCGAGGAGCCGGGCGCCGCCGAGGATCCCCGGGAGCTCGACGCGTTCTTTGCGCGCATGCGTGCCGAGCGCTTCGATGTCGCGCTGCAGATGCACGGCGGTGGCCGATGGTCGAACCCGTTCGCGACGCGCCTGGGGGCGCGCCTGACCGTCGGTTGCCGCGCGGGCGACGCCCCGGCGCTGGACCGCTGGATCGCGTACGTCTATCGCCAGCCCGAGATCGCCCGGTGGATCGAGGTCGCCGGGCTTGCCGGCGCGGCGCCGGTCACGCTCGAGCCGGTGGTCGCGGTCGTGGCGGCGGACCTCGAGGAGGCCGCGCCGTTCACGGGCGCCGGCCCCTTTGCCGTGCTTCACCCGGGCGCGACCACGCCCCGGCGGCGATGGTCTCCTGAGCGCTTCGCGACCATCGGCGACGCGCTCGCCGCCGAGGGACTACGGGTGCTCGTCACCGGCACCGGCCCCGAGCGCTCGCTGCTCGACACCGTCGTCGCGGCGATGAAGGCACCGGCGCTGATCGTCTGCGACGAGGTGTCGCTGGGCGGCCTGGCCGCCCTGTTGTCGCGCGCCGAGGTGGTCGTGTCGAACGACACCGGCCCGCTGCACTTGGCGCTCGCCGTCGGCGCACCGACCGTCGGCATCTTCTGGATCGGCAACCTCGTGAACAGTGGACCCCTCGGCCGCGCGAAGCACCGCCCGGTCGCCTCGTTTCGCGTTACGTGCCCCGTCTGCGGGGCGCCGAACGTGGAGACCTCATGCGGACACGACGTCTCGTTCCTCGACGACGCGCCGGTCGGTGCGGTCCTGGAGGCGGCGCTGGAGCTGGCCAACGGGTCATAGATGGCATGTGCCGGATCGTCCTGGCACACGTGTAGGGACCTCCTCAGCTCAAGCGCGGAGCGCGTCCGCGCAGGCGTTTTCACCGTGGAGCTTGAGGAGGCCCCGAGTGACGATCGTAATGGGACTCGACCAGCACCGAGTAGGGCATCGCGTCCGACTATCCCACCGGGACAACGCTCGCGCGCACGAGGCACGGCCGCGCGGCAGCGGCAACGTTGGGCGGTT
>DATFPZ010000088.1:0-2081 GCA_035264545.1 Acidimicrobiia bacterium | reverse complement strand
GAGGACGTCGTGGCTGCACGTGTGCTCGTGGACGCCTCGCAGGCATCTGCGGTGGTCGACCAGGTCGGGGAGTCCGCCGTCAGGGAGCACCGCGACGACGGCAGCGTCGTCCTCGAGCTCCCCGTCACGAACACCGCCGCGTTCCGATCGTTCGTGCTCGGCTTGCTCGACGCGGCCGAGGTCGTCGGTCCGCCCGAGCTGCGAGCCGAGATGGTCGCGTGGCTCGAGGGAATCGCCCGGGGTGCGGCGTGAGCCCACGGCCGTTGGCCGGCTCACGCTTGCGGCGGGTGCTCGCGCTCGTGCCGTGGATCGCCGAGCATCCGGGCGCGGCCCTCGAGGAGATCGCCGCCCGCTTCGGCGTCTCGGAGGCCGAGCTCGAGCACGACCTCGAGCTCCTCCCGCTGTGCGGACTCCCGCCGTACACACCCGATCGCCTCATCGAGGTCGAGATCGTCGACGGACACGTGTGGATCCGCTTCGCCGAGTACTTCGATCGCCCGCTGCGGCTCTCCGCGGAGGAGGGCCTCGCCCTCCTGGCCGCCGGTCGGGCGCTGCTGGCCGTGCCGGGATCGGACGAGCAGGGCGCGCTGGCCCGCGCGCTCGACAAGCTCGCAGGCGCGCTCGGCGCAACCGAGGGCCTGTCGGTCGAGGTCGGCGAGCCTGCGCACCTCGACGCCCTGCGCCGCGCTACCGGCGCGCACGACCGCATGGAGATCGACTACTACTCGTTCGGACGGAACGCGACGACGACGCGCAAGGTCGACCTTCGATCCGTGTTCCACGCTTTCGGGCATTGGTACGCGGCGGCCTACTGCCATCAGGCCGAGGACGAGCGGCTGTTCCGTCTCGACCGCATTCGGGCGGTTCGCCCCACGGGTGACCGGTTCGATCCCACCGCCGGCGAGGAGCCCAACTTCGGCGAGAGCGTCTACCACCCCCGAACCGACGATCCGCGCGTGACGCTCGAGCTCGATCCCGGGGCGACCTGGGTGGTGGAGAGCTATCCCTCCGAGGAGGCCGAGGAGCGCCCTGACGGCTCGTGGCGGGTCGTCCTGGCGGTCAGCGAGCGGGCATGGCTCGAGCGCCTGCTGCTCGACCTGGGTCCGGCGGTACGGGTCGTGGCGCCCGCCGAGCTGCAAACGGTCGGAGCCGACGCGGCCGGTCGACTCCTGGCCCGCTACCGCGACTGACACGTTCGCGTGCGAGGATGTCCGCCAGTGGAGCAGGCTGCGTGACCGACCTCGACCCCGGCGCCGTCGACACGACGGCGCCTCCTTTCGAGCCCGAGACGGTCGAGGATCGCCCGCGCTCCGAACCGGACGGGCGCACCAAGCCGTCGGACAAGGGCCGCAAGACGCGGCGAACGATCATCGAGTGGACGATCCTGATCGGCAGCGCCCTGCTCATCGCGATCGTCATCAAGACGTTCCTGTTCCAGGCGTTCTACATCCCGTCCGAATCGATGAAGCCGACACTCAATGTCGGCGATCGCGTGCTTGTCAACAAGGTGAGCTATCGGTTGCACGACGTGAACCGGGGCGACATCGTCGTCTTCGAAACACCGCCGAGGGCGAAGGACGCCGACGGAGCGATCAAGGATCTCGTCAAGCGCGTCGTCGCCCTGCCGGGGGAGTCGTTCTCCACGCACGACGGCAGCGTCTACATCAACGGACGGCCACTCAGGGAGCCGTACCTGCAAAAGGGCGTGGAGACGTGCGCACCGAACACAGGACCGACGTGCTCGAACGGGGAAGGCGACATCCCCGCCACCAAGATCCCCGCCGACGACGTGCTCGTGTTGGGTGACAACCGTGGAGCGTCGAAGGATTCGAGGTTCTTCGGTCCGATCAAGGAATCGTCGATCGTCGGGCGTGTGTTCGTGCGCATCTGGCCGATCAACGACCTCGGCTTCCTGTAGCGGATCCTCTCCTCAGCGTTCGGCGTCGCGCTGCTCGCCCCACTCGGCCACGGTGGCGACCATGCGGTCGACGCGGTCGCAGTACAGGGCGTCGACGTCCAGGTGCAGCATCGATCGCAGATGGCGAACCTCCTGCACGTCCCACGCGAAGGCGTTCACCTCG
>DATFPZ010000087.1:0-5023 GCA_035264545.1 Acidimicrobiia bacterium | reverse complement strand
TACACGTCCTCGGTGTTCTCCCGGAAGATCACCATGTCGACCTTCTCCGGGTGCTTCACCGGGGACGGGACCCCCGTGAACCACCGCACCGGCCGCAGGCACACGTAGAGGTCCATGATCTGGCGCAGCGCGACGTTCAAGCTGCGGATCCCGCCGCCGACCGGCGTCGTGAGAGGTCCCTTGATGCCGATGAGGTGGTCGAGGAAGGCCTGGACCGTCTCCTCCGGTAGCCAGTCGCCGGTGGCGTCGAAGGCCTTCTGACCCGCGAGCACCTCTTTCCAGTGGATCGTCTTGCCATGCTTGGACGCGGCGGCGTCGAACACGGTCTGCGACGCGGGCCAGATGTCGACGCCGGTGCCGTCACCCTCGATGAACGGGATGATCGGCTCGTCGGGAACCTCGAGCCGGCCTTCGACGAGCGAGATCTTCTGGGGAGTCATCCACCGGATCGTACCGGGGCGCCTCGGTCCCCCTCGTGCTCGAGAGCCTTCGGGAAGCGATCGCGCCCGACCTGGACGCACTGATCCGCGCATCTGCGGTTCAGCGGGCGAGCGCGACCACCAGCAGGGTGAGGAGATAGACGGCCAGCAGCCCCGCGGCCGACCACCACAACGCCCGCCGGTTGAACGGCCCCGGCCGCCCGGCCACACCCGCAAGGTGGTAGCCGCAGTCGCCGCACCGCATCGCGTCGACGGCGACGGCCGCCCCGCACAACGGGCACACCGTGGGCGAAGGCGCGGGAGTGTCGAACTGTGCGCTCAGGTCGTGCTCCCTCGCCTTACCCCCGCTCAGCGGGATGTTCGCCGCTCGGCGGCATCCACCGCGTTGCGGAAGAGCATAGCGATCGTTGTCGGTCCGACGCCGCCGACGCGCGGTGTGATGCGACCCGCGACGTCGTTGCAGCGCTCGTCGACGTCGGGCAGGAGCTTCCGGCCCTCGTAGCGCACGCCGCCGCCCACGACGGTCGCGCCCGGCGTGATGTGCTCGGGCTGGAGGATGCCGGGCACGCCGGCGGCGGCGACGACGATCTGCGCGCGTCGCGTGTACTCGGGCCAGTCGGCGACCCCGGTGTGCACGACGGTGACGGCGGCATTCGCGGTGGGCCGCTTCTGCGACAAGAGGAGCGCAAGCGGCCGCCCGAGGGTGGTGCCACGCCCGAGGATGCACACTTCGTTCCCGGCCACCGGCACCTCGTAGTACGCGAGCAGGGCTTCGATGCCGGCCGGGGTGCACGGCACCGGTCCCGGCATCATCAACGCCAGGCGGCCCATGTTCACCGGATGGAGGCCGTCGACGTCCTTGTCGGGGTCGATCTCGAGCAGCGCCGCCTCGTAGTCGATCTGCGGCGGCGTCGGATGCTGCACGAGCATCCCGTCGACGGCGGCGTCGTCGTTGAACTCGCGGATCCCGGCCAGGAGGTCGGCTTGCGTGGCATCGTCGGGCAGGTGGATGTGCGGCGAGTTGAAGTCGAGCTCGGCCGCCTTCTCCTGCTTGATGCGGATGTAGCCGACGCTCGCGCTCTCGCCGCCGACGAGGATCGTGCCCAGCCCGGGCCGGTGGCCGTTCTCGACCAGCTTGGCGATCCGCGGCGTCAGCTCGGCGAACGTGGCCTCGGCAACGGGCGCGCCCGGCATCATCGTCGCCGCCATCAGTGCAGGAACTGCCTTTCTCCGGTCAGGACCATGGCGAGGCCGAGCGCGTCGGCGCGGGCGATGTTCTCGTCGTCGCGCACCGAGCCGCCCGGTTGCACGACCACGGCGACGCCGGCCGCGGCCGCCGCCTCGATGCCGTCCGGGAAGGGATAGAAGCCGTCGGTCGCACTGGCACCGCCCCGGGCCCGCCCTTCCGCCTTCTTCGCTGCGATCTCGGCCGCGCCGACGCGGCTCTGCTGCCCGGCGCCGATGCCGACCGCTTGGAGGTCCTTCACCAGCACGACGCAGTTCGACTTCACGTGCCCGCACACCCTCCACGCGAGCTCGGCGTCCAGCCACTGCTCGGTCGTGGGCGCGACCTTGGTGACCACCCGCCACGCGTCGCGGCCGGCGGCGAAGTGCGGCGCCTCCTGCACGAGGAAGCCGCCTGTGAGTGAACGGAAGTCGAGCTGGTCGCGGGTGGGCGGGGGCGCCTCGAGCAGTCGCGTGTTCTTTCGCTTCTGCACCAGCGCATCGAGCGTGCCGGGCCCGTACGCGGGAGCCACGATGACGTCGGCCTGCGGTCCGGCGACCATGCGCTCGGCGGTGGCGCCGTCGATCGGACGGTTGAGGGCGACGATCCCGCCGAACGCGGACAGCTCGTCGGACTCGAGCGCGCGTTGGTAGGCGATGGCGGTGTCGGCGGCGACGGCGACGCCGCACGGGTTGGCGTGCTTGATGATCGCGCACGACGGCTGCTCGCCGAGATCGTGCGCGAGCTGCCACGCCGCCTCGGTGTCGTAGTAGTTGAGATACGAGAGCGCGAGGCCGCTGTGCTGGGTGAGGGCATCCCACCAGGTGGCGGTGCCGGCACGGCGGTAGCGCGCCGCCTGCTGGTGCGGGTTCTCCCCGTACCGCAGCTCGTCATCGGTTCGCTCGAGCGCGACGACGAGATGGCGCGGCAGCAGCTCGTCACGTTCGAGCCAACGGACGATGGCGGCGTCGTACGCGGCGGTGTGCGCGAACGCCTCGAGCGCGAGGCGACGGCGGGTCTCGTCGGAGAGCACGCTGTCGTGGGCTCGGAGCTCCCCGAGCACCGAGTCGTACTGCTCCGGGCTCGTCACGACGCCCACCCAGGCGTGGTTCTTCGCGGCGGCGCGCACCATGGCCGGTCCGCCGATGTCGATGGTCTCGATGTCCGGGCGATCGAGGAACGGGTACAGGTTGCTCACGACGAGCTCGATGGGCGCGATGCCGTGGGTGTCGAGATCGGCGCGGTGGCGGTCGTTCCCGAGATCGGCGAGCAGGCCGCCGTGGATGCGAGGGTGCAGCGTCTTCACGCGCCCGTCGAGCATCTCGGGGGCGCCGGTGACGTCCTCGACGGTCGTCACCGGTACGCCCGCCTCTGCCAGCGCGGTGCCCGTCTTCCCCGACGACACCAGCTCGAATCCGAGATCGACGAGCCCGCGGGCGAGCTCGACGAGACCTGTCTTGTCGTAGACCGACAGCAGGGCGCGCTTCACGCCGTCTCCTCGAGCAGCTCGCGCAGCACCCGCGGGTACAGGCGTCGCTCGACCTCCTTGACGCGCTCGTGGAGCGTCTCGGGAGTGTCGTCGGGGAGGACCGGCACCGCTTCCTGGGCGAGGATCGGGCCGTGGTCGACTTCCATCGTCGCGACGTGGACGGTGCAGCCGGTCACCTTGACGCCGGCGGCGAGCGCATCCTCGACCGCGTGCGCGCCCTTGAACGCCGGGAGCAGGGACGGATGCGTGTTCGTGATCCTCCCTCCGTACGTGTCGTGGATCGGGAGCTCGAGGATCGTCATGAACCCGGCCATGGCGACGAGGTCGATCTCGTGACGTTTGAGGGCGTCGACCACGCGCTCGGTGTATGCCGGCCGGTCGAAGTCGGATCCGAAGGTCTCGCGCCCGACGAGCTCGACGGGGATCCCGGCGCCCTCGGCGACGTCGACCGCTCGGCACGGACGGTCGACGACGACGACGCCGATCGGAAGACCGGCGGCGATCAGCGACTCGAGAATCGTCCCGCTTCCCGACGCCAGCACCCCGATCCGCCGCACATCGGCAAGTTACCCGAGGGCCGTGTGCCGGCACGCGATCTTGCAGGCGCCGGAACGAGATGGTGAGCTTCCCCCCACCTGGTGCCCGGTGCGGCACCTTCCTCGCGACGGAGGCCGATCACCGTGGAGAAGAATCCCACACCGGGCGAGATCGTCGTCATGGCGGGGGCAGGGCTGGCTCTCATCTTCTCGTTCCTGCCCTTCTACAAGATCGAAGTCGCAAACTTCAGCGACAACTCCAGCGCGTGGGATTCAGGACTCTTCCCCGTGGCGACGCTCATCCCGATCTTCGCGGTCATCGCGGGCATGCTCGTTGCGCTGGTGCGGTTCGGCAACGTGCAGTACCCGCCCGGAGGATTCCTCGGCTTCACCCGGAACACATTGCTCTTGGCGCTGACGTTCTTCGCCGCGATCCTTGCCGTCGCGTATCTGATCGCCGACAAGCCGGCCGCAACCAGCCTCGGCTTCGGATACTGGTTCGTGCTGATCGGAGCGGTCGGCTCGTTGGTCGGCGCCGCCCTCATGATGAACGAGGCACAGACGAGGGCATGATCCGCCCGTTCAAACGGCGATCCGCAGCCGTCTGTGGGGGTCGACCCGTCCATGGGTAGCCTGGCGCGTCATGAAACGAGCCGAACCGGGGTGGTTGGTCCTCTCGCTCGCGGGGCTGGCGGCTGTGCTCGGGTCGTTCCTCCCGTTCTATACGTTCTCCGGTGGTGCGGACGCCACGGTGTGGAGTCGCGGGCTGTTCCCGACCGCGACGCTGATCCCGTTGCTCGGTGTCGTGATCGGTCTCCAAGCACTGTTCGTGTTGCTCAGGGGTCGCGAGCCGCGCTCACCGTTCCTGAACTTCACGTGGGAGCAGGTGCGGCTGGCGGTGGGCGCGGCCATGATCCTGCTCGCGCTCAGCTATCTCGTGCAGGACCGCGCCGGCGGCACCCTCGGCGTGGGTTACCTCGTCCTGTCTCTTTCGGCGCTGGCGACGTTCGGCGGCGGCGTGATGACGCGGCGCGCCCAGCTCGCGCGTGCGCCGGGCGAGAAGGCGCCGGCACGCGAGCCGCAACCGCGTCTCAAGCCCGCCGTCGCGACCGTGAACCGCATGGGCAGCGAGCTCGGCAAGAGTGTTGCGGGCCTCCGCCACAACGTGAAGACGCGCCTCGCCTCGAGGAAGGAAGCCAGGGCGGATGCGAAGGCAGCCGCCGCAGCGAAAGCCGACGCCGCAGCGAAGGCCGAGGCCGCCACAAAGGCCGAGGCCACTCCGACAGCGGAAGCGCCCGTAGCCGAAGCGCCGGCCATGCAACCGCCGCCACCG
>DATFPZ010000086.1:0-10022 GCA_035264545.1 Acidimicrobiia bacterium | reverse complement strand
GTGCTCGCAGCCATCGTGATCGTCGCGGTGGCGCCCTTCATCAAGGTCGGCGAGGCACGTCGCCTGTGGCGCGTGCAGCGAGCCGACTTCTGGGTAGCGATGCTCTCGTTTGCAGGCACGATCCTGATCGGGCTCGAAGCGGGCGTGCTCCTCGCGGTCGCGATCTCGATCACGCTGATCGTGTACCGGGTGAGCCGTCCGCACATGCCCGAGCTCGGCCGGCTCCCGGGGACCGACTCGTTCGTCGAGCTCGCGCGCCATCCGGGCGCCGAGACGTACCCCGGAACCGCGATCGTCCGTGTCGAGGCCGCGCTCTACTTCACGAACGCCGAGCCGCTGGCGAACCGTCTCGAGGACCTCGAGCGCGAGCATCCCGGGCTCCACACGATCGTGCTCGACGCATCGGGTGTGAACCATCTCGACGCCACCGCCGACCACCAGCTCCGGAAGCTGGCAGTGCGGTACCGGGAGCAGGGCACCCGACTGCTGCTCGTGAACGTCGACGACAACGTGCGCGACGTGATGGACGCATCCGGCCTCACCGATCTGGTCGGGCCCGACAATTTCTACGCCACCGACGCCGACGCCGTGACGCACCTCGATGCCCGCCGCTGACCGTCGGCGCTCCTCAGAAGCGCTGGGTGAAGCAGCGGTCGCCGAGCGGGCCGAGCGCGTAGTCGCGGTACAGGCCGGCGAACATCCGCCGGGTCTTCTCGGTCCACGCCATCGCGGCGGCCGCCGCCGCCCGCCGGACCATCTGCGTGAAGCCGCCTTCGTAGACGCGGTACTCGCCCCACGCGCCCGGGTAGTCCTTCGTGCACGCCACCTCGACGAACGGGACTCCTCGGGCGGCCGCGAAGCGCCGGACCCGGTTGCGGTGGGTGTGCCCGGCGAAGTACCCGACGATGTTCTCGCGCTGCTTGACGACCGCCGCCAGAGCTTCACTGTCGTCGGGGTTGATGCCGAAGTACGTGCCCGACCGGTGGTCGGCGTCGAGGTTCCAGAGGTGGTGGTGCCCGAACACGAGCACCGGGTTCGTCACCGAGCCGGCCAGCTCGTCGAGCCAGCCGACCTGGTCGGTGGTGAGCTGCCCCCGGTCGCTGCCGGGCACGACCGTGTCGACCACCGCCAGCGTCACCCCGTCGACGTGCACCGGGAAGGGCGCGTAGCCGTCGGCAAAGTGCGGGTCGGTCATGACGTCGTGGTTCCCGCGCACCCACTGCATGCGCGCGCCCAGCGAGCCGTACGCGTCGAGGAAGGTCTCGAACTCGGCTTCTTTGCCGGCGTCGGTGAGATCGCCTTTGACGACGACGGCGTCGGGATCGAGGGCACGCATCTCATCGATCACGGCGCGGTTCATGACCTCGGGGTACGGCGGGTCGCCGGGCTCGGCGCGCAGGATCGGGCCGAGCTCCTCCTCGCCCAGGTCACCGATCCGCCCGCACTCGACCTCGCCGAAATGCACGTCGTTGGCGGTCGCGATCGTCGCCAGGAGCCGGCCCGTCGGACGCTCGAGCGTCGTGAACGAGGTCGGCAGCCACTCGCTCGGGGCGGCACTGTCGACGCCGAGTGTGTACTCGGTGGCCGGGGCGAGGCCGACGACGCGTGCGCAGTGGTACGGGCCGGTCGTGACGACCTCGGCGCCGCCGACGCGTGTGGTGACGGGTCCGTCATCAGCGGCGCGGAAGGTGACCACCGCCTCGTCGGGGCCGACGGTCATGAGCTCGGCGTCGTGCACGACCGTCACGGGCGGACCGCGTCAGGCGCGAGAGCGGCGATCGATGCGTCCCGACAAGCGCCACGGCCCCCGCAGCAGGCCGGCACGCCGGGCGGTGAGCCGTGACGCCCGCACCCAGGCGTCGAGATGCTCGGCGTCGCCGCCGGTGACCGACGCCGCCGCCCGCCCCGCGGCGTGCGCGCGTTCGTGACGTACGACCTCGATGGCGGCGGTGATCGCCGCCAGCTCTTCGGGGGAGGCGTCGGGGGAGATGACGCGGAGGACGGGCGTGTCGGCCATGCGGTAGCTAGAGCGGCACGTTGCCGTGCTTGCGCGGCGGGAGCTTCTCCTTCTTCGTGCGCAGCATCTCTAGCGAGCGCACGAGGACCCGGCGGGTCTCGCGGGGGTCGATCACGTCGTCGACGTAGCCGCGCTCGGCGGCAATGTAGGGGTTCGCGAACCGCTCGGTGTATTCCTCGATGAGCTCGCCCCGGCGGGCCACCGGGTCCGACGCCGCCTCGATCTCCTTGCGGAAGATGATGCCGACCGCGCCCTGCGGACCCATCACCGCGATCTCGGCCGACGGCCACGCGAACGCGAGATCAGAGCCGATCGACTTCGAGTCCATGACGACGTACGCGCCGCCGTACCCCTTGCGGGTGATGATCTGCACGCGCGGCACCGTCGCCTCGCAGTACGCGTACAGCAGCTTGGCGCCGTGCCGGATGATCCCGCCGTACTCCTGGTCGGTCCCGGGGAGGAACCCGGGCACGTCGACGAAGGTGACGATCGGGATGTTGAACGCGTCGCAGGTCCGCACGAACCGGGCCGCCTTCTCCGACGCCTCGATGTCGAGCGTGCCCGCGACCACCTGGGGCTGGTTCCCGACGATGCCGACCACGTGCCCGTCGACGCGGGCGAACCCGCACACGATGTTCATCGCCCACAAGGCGTGGATCTCGAAGAAGTCGCCGTCGTCGACGATCTCGGCGATGACCGCCTTCATGTCGTACGGCTTGTTTGCCGCGTCGGGGATCAGGTCGACGATGCCGTCGCAGCGCCGGTCGGGGTCGTCCTCGGGCTCGAAGTAGGGCGGATCCTCGAGGTTGTTGGCGGGCAGGAACGACAGCAGGTAGCGCACCTGCTCGATGCAGCCGGGCTCGTCATCGGCGACGAACGTGGCGACGCCGGACTTGGTCGCGTGCGTCATCGCGCCGCCGAGCTCCTCCTGGGTCACGTCCTCGCCCGTGACGGTCTTCACGACGTCGGGGCCGGTGATGAACATGTTCGAGATGCCCCTCACCATGAAGACGAAGTCCGTCATCGCCGGTGAGTACACCGCGCCCCCGGCGCACGGCCCGAGGACCACGCTGATCTGCGGGACGACACCCGACGCCCGGACGTTGCGGTAGAAGATGCCGCCGTACCCCGCCAGCGACACCACGCCTTCCTGGATGCGGGCGCCGCCGCCGTCGTTGAGGCCGACCAGTGGCGCGCCGACGGACTCGGCGAGATCCATGACCTTGTGGATCTTCTCGGCGTACACCTCGCCGAGCGCGCCGCCGAAGAGGGTGAAGTCCTGGGCGAAGACGAAGATCTTGCGGCCTCCGACCGTGCCCCACCCCGTCACGACCCCGTCGGTGAGCGCGCGATTCTCCTCGATGCCGAACCCGTGGGCGCGGTGACGAGCGAGCATGTCGAGCTCGACGAACGAACCGGGATCGAGCAGCAGCTCGAGCCGCTCGCGCGGGAGCAGCTTGCCCCGCTCGTGCTGGCGCTCGACCGCCTTCGGACTGCCGACGTGCAACGCCTGCTCGCGCAGCTTGTCGAGCTGCTCGAGGCGCTCCTCGATCGGGTGCGCGACCGGCGGAACGGGCGCGCTCGCGCCGCCTTCGCCGTGGATGTCGGGGTCTTCGACTGCCATCGGGGTTCAGCGTAGTTGCGACGGCTCTACGGGGCGCCTGTGTCGGCCCCCGGCTTCGCCTCCTCGTCCTCCTCCTCGGAGGTCAGGCTCGACCAGAACCCCGGTGGGATGAGCGCGATCACCGCGCCGACGAACGCGAGGCCGCCGCCGATGACGACCAGGTACGGGCCGATCGAGATGAAGTCGCGGACGCTCTTCCCCAGGTTGGCGTCGTGGACGACCTTGCGCACCTGGTACACGTACAGGAAGCCCGTCCCGATCACGGCCGCGCCGAGAAGCAGTCCCGCGATCTTCCACCAGGACGAGAACGCCACCACGACGACGAGCAGGCCGAGCACCAGCACGACGATCCCGAGGCTGATGCCGGGGCTGCCGGGACCGGCGTCAGAGTCGATGACGAACTTGGCCGGGATTGTGTACGCGGTGCGGGCCGCGCCGAGCTCACGCGTCTTCGCGCCCCAGTTCAACCAGCTCGAGAGGGCGGCGAGCACACCGCCGATCACGATCAGGATGCGGCCTACCTTGGCGCCGCGCCCGGTTGGGACCGCGGTCGGGGCCGTCGAAGACATTGGCAACCCCCTTGGATGCGCGCCTCAGGGCGCGAGGCTGAACGGCGGGTACCGGTCGCTGACGAGCAGGAACGCGTACGCCGTCACGCGAAGGCTCCAGCGCATGACACCGGCCACGAAATCGAACATCCCGCGCGGATAGCGCCCGGTGAACAGGATGGCGAACCAGGCGATGATCACCACGACGATCACCGCGATGTCGAGGAAGAACAGCAGGATGTAGTGCGGGATCGCGAGGAACCACTTCACCAGCGGGAGCCAGCGGTTGAGCTCGTTCGGGGCGTCGGGATACACGACATCGATGTGGACGGCCTGCTCCCCGTCCACCGACGGGTACTCGTCCCGCAGCAGGAAGATGTAGGCGCTGATGCGCGTCTCGAGCCTGAGCAGCATCACGTTGAAGTCGAACCACCACCGCGGGTACTTGTGGCGCAGCGCCAACAGGGCGACCACAGGGAGGAACAACAGCAGCGCCACCCCGCCGAGGGGGTGCCCGCCGAGCCCCGGGCGCCCGAACCCGAACAGCGCCAGCAGCAACAACAACGGGATCGCCAGGATCAGTCGGAACCCGGTGGTGACCCGGTTCAGCTCCCGGTCCGGATAGTCGACCGAGAACGTCAGCGGATATGGCGGTGCCGCTTGTGCGCTCATTGCTCCCCCTTACATGTCGGCGTACGCGACTGTCACGACCTCTTCTGCACCAACGTGAGGATCCCGCCGACGATCGACCCGATGGCGCCGAGCAAGGCGATGTACGCGCCGAACCGCAGGACGGAGAAGTAGCCGGTCTCGAACGCCGGTCCCAGCGCGTCGATGATGTATCTCGTCTGGATCAGGAAGAGAACGACGACGAGGAACGCGCCGCCGCCCGCCATCACGCTCAGGAGACCCAGGCGGCGATTGGTCGCGCTGAGGACGGCGGCGGCGAGACATGCGAATCCGAAGAACGCGACCACGATCCCGAGGCTCAGACCTCCCGACTCGGACTCGCTGTCGAGCAGGAAGTGCGCCGGGATGTCGTAGGCGCTGAAGGACTGCGTCACCGAGGTCGTCCCGCTGAACGCGAACCGAAGCCACGCCGGCCAGCTGGCGATGAAGTACAGCAACCCGCCGACGAGCGCGACGATCGGGCCGGGTCCGATCTGGGGACCGGGGGTCGGCCGCGGGACGCCGGCCGGCGCGGCGGCGCCGCCGGGCGTGCCCCACGCCTCCGACGGCGGCCCGGGCTGCGTCGCAGGCGGCGGCGGAGCCGTCGTGGGCGTGGGAACGGTCTGCGGCGGAGGCGGCGATGTGGCAGCGGACGGAGCTGGCGCGGGAGTGGGGGCGGTTACCGGCGGCGGGCGCCGACGCGACCAGCCGGCGAGCGTCCACCCATGCCTCCCACCCGTTCGAACAGCGAAGGTGTCCCCACTCCCCCCGCCGCTCGAGCAGCATCACGTCGAGGCCGGGGTCGAGGGTCGCAGCCGGTGCCGCAGAGCCGTCAGGACCGGCCCAGGCCGGGAGCCCCTCGGTCGGCACGACGTGGGTCTGCCTGTACTCCGCCATGCGCGTCCCCCGTCTCGGCGCGGCGCGCAGCGTACCCATGCCGACTCGGCGCTGCACCGAAGCGCGACGCGCTCATCGAACGCGAATGGGCCCCGCCGAAGCGGGGCCAATGACGATGGCCGGACCGGCTCAGTTGGTCGAGGCTGCCTCTATCGCACAGATCCCGCCGCGGCGGCGAGGACCTCGGGCCAGCGCCGGAGGACGCCGTAGTGCCCCTGGTGGGGCCAGATCTGCGACCGGCAGCCCGGCAGCGTCGCCGCCAGATAGCGGTAGTCGGGCTCTCCTCGGGTGTCCTGGGCGCCGTGCCACAGGCGCACGCCGGCCCGCACCTCGGCGATCTGGTATCCCCACGGCATCCAGAGCGCCACGAGGTCGTCGGCCATGCCTCCGGCGCCCGGGCGCAGCGCCTCGGTCACGTCGGCGCGGAGCATCGAGCCCGCCCCGGGCTCGGCAAGGAGGGCGCGGTCGTCGGGCGTGCCGCCGCCGAGGAAGGTGATCGGGTCGTCGAGCCAGCGCTCGCTGTATCGGACGACGCCGCGGGCGGCGCGCTGCGGGTCCTGCCGGGCCAGCTCCGCCGCCGGCCGCTGCCGGCGGTCGAGCGCATCCCATCCGCCCGGGACCTCGTCGAGAGGGCCGGGCATGCAAGCCACCGCGACACCGGACACGCGGTCGCCGAGCGCCACCGCGCACCCGAGCGCATGGGCGCCGCCCGCCGACACGCCCAGGACGGCGAAGCGGTCGATACCCAACCCGTCGGCGAGCGCCGTGACGTCGCCGACGGTGTCGAGGACCGTCCGGCCTTCGCGGCGGTCCGAGCTTCCGAAGCCGGGCCGGTCGAAGGTGAGCAAGTCGCACCCCGAGCGATGCCGGGATGTCGTCCGGAGGCGCGAACAGCCGTGATCCGGGCGCGCCGTGGAACAGCACGACGGGCGTTCCGGACGGATCGCCGAGCTCCTCGTGCGCGAGGGCACGGCCGTCGGGCAGGCGCAGGTTTACTCCTGGACCAGCTCGATGAGGGTGCCGAACGCCGTCTTCGGGTGGACGAAGGCCACGGTCGTGCCCCGGCTGCCGGGTCGGGGCGCTTCGTCGATGACCTGGTGTCCCTGGCGCTTCACCCTCTCCAGGGCGGCGGCGCAGTCGTCGACGCGGTACGCGACGTGGTGGATCCCCTCGCCCTTCTTGTCGAGGTACTTCGCCACCGGCGAGTCGTCGCGCACCGGCGTGAGGAGCTGGATGTACGAGTCGGCGACGCGCAGCAACACCTCCTCGACACCGTCCTTGTCGACGACCTCACGGTGTACCGGGTCGACGCCGTACGTGGCGCGGTAGTAGTCGACGGCGCCGTCGAGGTCGCGCACCGCGATGGCGACATGGTCGATCTCGGTCAGGACCGGCTCGGACATGCTCGTCACGCCTTGTGGTGACGGCGGAACAGGGTGATCTGGTCGAGGTGCTTCTCACGGAGCTCCGGGTTCGTGACGCCGAGCCCTTCCTCGGGAGCGAGGCACAGCACTCCGACCTTGCCCTCGACGAGGTTCCCGTGCACCTGCGCCGCCGCCTCACCCGTCTGCTCGAGCGGGTACACGACCGACAACGTCGGGTGGATCCTGCCTTCCCCCACGAGCCGGTTGGCATCCCATGCCTCGCGGTAGTTCGCGAAGTGGCTGCCTTTGAGGGTCTTGAGCATCATCCACAGGTACCGGTTGTCGTACTCGATCGTGTACCCGGACGTCGCCGCGCACGTGATGATCATCCCGCCCCGTTTGCACACGAACACCGATGCGCCCATCGTCTGACGGCCCGGGTGCTCGAAGACGATGTCGGGGTCGGCGCCGGTGAGCTCGCGGATCTTCTTGCCGAGGCGGCGCCACTCGCCCGGATCCTGGGTGTGCTCGTCCTTCCAGAACTGGTACCCCTCGGCTTTGCGGTCGATGACGTGCTCGACGCCCATCTCGTGGAGCAACGCCGCGCGCTCCGGCGACGACACCACGCCGACAGGTGTACCGCCTCCGTTCATGACGTACTGGGCGGCGTAGGCGCCGATACCGCCGCTCGCGCCCCAGACGAGCACGGTCTGGCCCTGCGTCATCTGGGCGCCGTTGGGGCCGACGATCATCCGGTAGCTCGTCGAGTTGCAAAGCGCGTTGCAGGCCGCCTCCTCCCACGTCAGGTGCGTCGGCTTGGGCATGAGCTGATTGGCCTTGGCCAGGGCGATCTCCGCCAGGCCGCCGTAGTTCGACTCGAAGCCCCAGATGCGCTCGTTCACCGTCAGCATCGAGTCGTCGTGCGCGGACGGGTCCTGGTCGTCGACGTAGTTGCAATGGACAGTGACCTGGTCGCCGGGCTTCCAGTTCCGCACCGCCGACCCCACTCGCAAGACGACACCGGCGGCGTCGCTGCCCATCACGTGGAAGGGCTGGTCGTGGCGCTTGCCCCACACGCTCTCCTTGCCGAGGCGCTGGAGGAAGCCGAAGGTCGGCAACGGCTCGAAGATCGAGGTCCACACGGTGTTGAAGTTGATGGCCGAGGCCATCACGGCGACGTACGCCTCGTCGGGTGCCAGCTCGGGCAGCGCGACATCTTCGACGTGTGTCGACTTGCGTGGGTCCTTTGCCTCCGAGGGCAGGCCGGCGAACATCTCCTGCTCGTCGGCCCGCACGACCGCGGCTCGGAACGACTGCGGAAGCGGCAGCGCACCTACCGTCTCACCGTCGGCGCCCTCGAGGATTGCCTCGCGGATGCTCTCGATCTCCGTCATGCGTGAGACGCTAGCGTCCGTCGCCCGGCTGGTTTGGCCCGCGCCTCGCGCGGCTACTCTCCGGGCAGGTTCGTTTTGGGGGAGGGACGCAATGCCCGGCTCGGTCATCATCTCGTCTGCCCGTACACCCATCGGCAAGCTCTCGGGTGCGCTGGCGTCGTTCTCGGCCATGGACCTCGGCGGCTTCGCGGTCGCGGCGGCGCTCGAGCGGGCAGGCGTCGGCCCCGAGCAGGTCGACTACGTGATCCTCGGCCAGGTCCTCCAGGGTGGCCAGGGCCAGATCACGGCCCGTCAGGCAGCGGTCAAGGCCGGCGTGCCCATGACCGTGCCCGCGCTCACCGTCAACAAGGTGTGCCTGTCGGGGATGAACGCGATCTACCTCGCCGACCAGATGGTCCAGGCCGGCGACGCCGAGGTCGTGGTGGCCGGCGGGATGGAGTCCATGACGGCGGCGCCGTACCTCCTGCCCGGCGCCCGCGCCGGGTACCGGATGGGCGACGGCAAGCTGGTCGACTCGATGATCGCGGACGGCCTTTGGTGCGCGTTCGACGCCGTGCACATGGGCGCCGGCACGGAGAAGTACGCCGGGAACTTCGGCGGCATCACCCGTCAGGCCCAGGACGAGTTCGCGGCCAAGAGCCACGAGCGGGCGGCCGCCGCCATCAAGGAGGGCCGCTTCGGCGCCGAGATCACGCCGGTGAGCATTCCGCAGCGCAAGGGCGAGCCGATCCTGGTCGACACCGACGAGGGCGTCCGGCCCGGCACGACCCCCGAGACGCTGGGCCAGCTCAAGCCGGCGTTCGCCAAGGACGGCACGATCACGGCCGGCAACGCGTCCCAGATCTCCGACGGCGCCGCCGCCGTGATCGTCACCAGCCGCGACAAGGCCGAGGAGCTGGGCGCCACGCCGATCGCCGAGCTGGTGAGCTTCGGCATGGTCGCCGGCCCGGACCCGTCGCTGCTCACGCAGCCGTCGCGGGCGATCAAGCGGGCGCTCGAGCCGGTCGACAAGTCGGTCACCGACATCGACCTGTTCGAGATCAACGAGGCCTTCGCCGCCGTCGGCCTCGCCGCCATGCAGGACCTCAAGATCAACGACGACGTCGTGAACGTCAACGGTGGCGCCATCGCCCTCGGCCACCCGATCGGCATGTCGGGCACCAGGCTCGTCGTCACGCTCGTGAACGAGCTCCGCCGCCGCGGCGGCGGGCTCGGCGCGGCCGCGCTCTGCGGCGGCGGCGGGCAGGGTGCCGCGCTCCTGCTGCGAGTGCCGCGCCAGTGACCCGGAGCCTGCGGCGCAGCAAGGACGTACCGCTGCTGGTGGATCGGGCCCGCGAGGGTGACCCGCGGGCGGTGGCCCGGTTGATCTCGCTGGTCGAGTCGGGTGACGACACGCTGCCGGAGATCGCCGCGGCCCTCGCCCCGCACACCGGGCAGGCCGACGTGCTCGGGTTGACCGGCTCGCCCGGGGTCGGCAAGTCCACCACGACCAACGAGCTGGTGCGGGCG
>DATFPZ010000085.1:0-6999 GCA_035264545.1 Acidimicrobiia bacterium | reverse complement strand
CACACGTCGAGTCGCGTGACCGCGCCGCGCCGGAGGTCGCGCAGGACCGCCCGGCGGGCGAGTGCGTAGTCAACGTGTGACGGCACGGCGCAAAGCATAGGAGCGCATCCGGGGCGGCGCGACCCTCCCCGGCCATCTTCGTCTCGCGGTCGGTGCGCCGACGTCGCGGCGGCCCTCGGGCCAAGCCAGTGCTCGAACTCGCCATCCTCGGCCTGCTCAAAGAGCAGCCGCGGCACGGCTAGCAGCTGAAGAAGCGCCTCGGCGACACCCGGGTTTCTGTGGGGGTTTCGTACCGCTCTCCCTGCCCCGAGCTCAGACGCGTGGGACTCGCCCAACTCGGCCGGGGTCATGATCGACGCGCTGCGATGCGCCGAGCTCGCCCTCGACAGGGGCATCGGCGGGCCGCTCCTGGGGTCGTCGGCGGGTGTTCGGCGTGGCACGCCGCAAGTCGTCACAATGAGACCGTGACCAACACGGAGAGCTGGGACCGCATCGCGTCCCAGCGAACCGGGAGCCCTCCCACCGACATCGTGCGATACGGGCCGGAAGGCCCGACCGAGGACGACGTTCGCCTGCTCGGCGACGTGCGCGGCAAGCGGATCCTCGACCTCGGGTGCGGTGACGGGCAGGCCGCGGTCGCGTTCACGCTCCGGGGAGCGACGACGATCGCCGTCGACGAGTCGGTCCGAATGCTCGACCGCGCCCGCACGCTCGCCGAACAGGCCGCGGTACGGGTCGAGTGGCATCAGGGCGACGTCGCCGATCTCGCGTTCCTGCGTGCCGAGTCGATCGACATCGTGTTCAGCGCGTACTCGCTGGGTGAGGTCGGCGACTTGCACCGGGTCTTCCGGCAGGTGCACCGGGTCCTCAAGAACCGTGGTGCATTCGTCTTCTCCTACGAGCATCCGATCGGTCTGTGCGTCGGCCGCGAGCCGCCGGACACGCCGTCGACGCCCATCAGCCGGGTCGTGCGCATGTCGTACTTCACCGACGACCCCGTCACCGTCGAGCGCGACGGCCAACCCATCCGGCTCCACGTGCGCACCGTGAGCGAGGTGTTTCACGCGCTGAGCCGCGGCGGCTTCCGGGTCGAGGTGGTCGCAGAGCCGCGCCCCCCGGGCGCCGACGCCCTCGTCCCGCACACGATCATCTGGCGGGGCCGCAAGGAAGGGCTCTGAGCGAGGGCTTAGCGCGCCGGCTCGATGCCCCGCTCGCGCGCCCACGCCGTGAGTCGCTCGTACGCCTCGTCCTCGTCCATCGGGCCCTCGTCGAGGCGGAGCTCGAGGAGATAGTCGAGCGCCTCGCCGACGACCGGGCCGGGCTCGACGCCGAGGAATACCATCACCTGCCGGCCGTCGAGGGACGGCCGGATGCGATCGAGCTCCTCCTGCTCGCGCAACCGCGCGATCCGCTCCTCGAGCTCGTCGATGCGCCGGTTCAGCGCCCGGGCCTTCGCCTTGTTCCGTGTCGTGCAGTCCTGGCGGACGAGATGGTTGAGCGGCTCGAGCAGCGGACCGGCGTCGCGCACGTAGCGGCGCACGGCCCGGTCGGTCCATCCCATCGAATAGGTGTGGATACGCAGATGGAGGTAGACGAGACGCGCGACGTCGTCGACAACCTCGGTCGGGAACCGGAGCGCGCGCAGCCGCTCCTCCGCCATACGCGCGCCCACGACCTCGTGGTGGTGGAAGCTGACACCGCCCGGACCGACCGAGCGCGTCTTCGGCTTGCCGATGTCGTGCAAGAGCGCGGCGAGGCGCACACGCAGCTCGGGACGCGTCTTGCGCACGACTGCGATCGTGTGGGCGAGCACATCTTTGTGTTGATGGATCGGGTCCTGCTGGAGCTGCATGGCGTTGAGCTCGGGCAAGAACTCTTCGGACAGGCCGGTGCGGCAAATGAACCACAACCCCGCCGACGGGTCGGGAAGCTCCAGCAGCTTCGCCAGCTCGTCACGTATGCGCTCCGCGCTCACGATCTCCATGCGGCCGTGCAGCTCCTCGACCGCGGCCACGAGCTCGCCGTCGGGCTCGAGCGCGAACGCGGCGATGAACCGCGCCGCCCGCATCATGCGCAACGGGTCGTCGAGGAACGAGACCTCGGGCTCGAGCGGGGTCCGGAGACGCTTGCCGGCCAGGTCGGCCGCCCCGTCGAACGGGTCGACCAGCTCCGGATCGGGGAGACGCAAGGCCATCGCGTTGATCGTGAAATCACGGCGCGACAGGTCGGTCTCGATGTCGTCGGCGAACGCCACCTCGGGCTTGCGGCTCTCGGGCCGGTACACGTCGGCCCGGAACGTGGTGATCTCGATGCGGGTGCCTTCTTTCTCGCATCCGACGGTGCCGAACCGCTGGCCCTGGAGCCACACGTGATCGGCCCAGCCGCGCACGACGCGCTCGACGACGTCCGGCCGGGCGTCGGTGGCGACGTCGACGTCCCGCTGCTGGTCGGGAGACAGGTCGAGGAAGGCGTCACGGACGCTCCCGCCCACCAGGTAGCACCGGTGCCCGCCCGCGACGAGCCGCCCGGCGAGCTCCTGGACCGGGGATTCCGCGTCGAGGAGGGGCCGCAGGCGCGGCGGGATCGGGGTCACACGATCATTCTCGACCATCCACCACTTCGTGCGTCGGGTTCTATACGTTCACGACATGAGCGGATGCGGACGTCCCGGCTGCAGCGCACCAGCGGCAGCGGCGATCGGATTCGACAGCGCACGCCAGGCGGTGTGGCTCCACCCGCTCGACGAGCCCGAAGCCACCGGCCGGCTCTGCAAGGTCCACGCCGACTCGCTCCGGCCTCCTCGCGGCTGGCGGTTCTTCGACTACCGGGAGCCGACCCAGCCCCAGCCCAACGTCACCGACCTGCTCGACGCCCGCTCACCGCTCCTCGAGCGCGCGTTCCGGGGTGCCCGGGCCAGCTGACCGAGCAGCCCGAGGTTCCCGCTCGCTCGAGCTTTCCCGTACCGCCGCAACACAGTGGGCGCGGTAGCGTCGCGGCAGAACGGCAGGAGCCGCGGCCATGGACGTCAACTCTCCTGAGACCTGGCGCTGGATCTGGCTGATCGCCGTCGTGGGCTTCGCCCTGGCCGAGGTGTTCACGCCGGTCCTCTTCTTCATGGGGTCGTTCGCCATCGGCGCCACCGCGGCGGCGGTAGCGGCGTTCGCCGGGGGCGGGCCCGTCATCCAATGGGCGCTGTTCGTCGGCGGGAGCGCCGTCAGCCTGGCCGCCCTCGTTCCGCTCGGACGCCGGCTCGAAGGCCGCGACGAGGTCCATCCCGTCGGCGCGAACCGGTGGGAGGGGCGCACCGCTACGGTCGTGAACGAGATCCCGGCGGGCAAGCACGAGACCGGCCTGGTGCGCATCGACCGCGAGACGTGGAAGGCGGAGAGCACCAACGGAATGGGCGTCGCCGCCGGTTCCACCGTGTTGGTGACGCACGTGAGCGGCACGCGTCTCGTCGTCAGCCCGTGGCGCATCGACGTCGCGCCGCGGGGCACCACGCCCGGCCGCACCGAGCCGGGCTCGCCGTCGGCACCCGGCTGACGGCCTTCGCGAAGGAGCTGTCCGATGGCAGCAATCATCGTTCTGGCCATCCTGGCCTTCCTGCTGTTCGTCCTCGCGTTCAGCTGCATCAAGATCGTGCGCCCCTACCAGCGCGGCGTCGTAGAGCGGCTGGGGCGGTACAAGGGGACGGTCGACCCGGGGCTGCGGATCATCGTGCCGTTCGTCGACCGGGTGCACCTGGTCGACATGCGCGAGCAGGTCGTCGAGGTGCCGGCGCAGGAAGTCATCACGTCGGACAACGTGGTGGTCAGTGTGTACGCGGTCATCTACCACGAGGCCACTGACGCCAAGCGGCTCATGTACAACGTCTCCAACTTCGAGCTCGCGGTCACGAAGCTCGCACAGACGAACCTGCGGAACCTGATCGGCGACCTCGACCTGGACGATGCCCTCACGTCGAGCGCCAAGATCAACACGCACCTGCGCGACATCCTCGACGACTCCACTGACAAATGGGGCGTCCGCGTCGTGCGCGTAGAGATCCAACGTATCGACCCGCCGCCCGACGTCGTGCAGTCCATGCACCACCAGATGCAAGCCGAGCGCACGCGCCGCGCTGTCGTGACCGAAGCGCTCGGCGTGCGCGAGGCCGCCATCACGAGAGCCGAAGGCGACAAGCAGGCCGCCATCCTCGAGGCGCAGGGCCAGTCCGAGGCGATCCAGCGGCTGGCCGACGCCGAGAAGTACCGCCAGACCGCGGTAGCTGAAGGTGAGGCTTCGGCTACCCGGGCGGTGTTCTCGGCCATGCACGACGGCAACCCGACGCCCGACCTGCTCGCGCTGAAGTACCTCGAGGCGCTGCGGGTGGTGGCCAACGGGCAGGCGACGAAGATCTTCCTGCCCACCGAGATGAGCGGCTTGTTCGGCGCCGTCGGCGGGTTGGCCGAGCTGCTGCGTGAGCCGTCGAGTGACGGGGAGAAGCGCGCCGCCGACACCGAATCGGCCGAGCCAGGTTGATCGACGCCCTCGCAAGCTCGGGCTCTGCGGCGACGGTCGGCAAAGCCGCCGCCGCGGGCAGTTAGGGCGCGGGGGCGACCTCGCGCCACAAGTCGGTGGCGGCGTCGACGACCTCGCGGCCGGGCCCACCCGAGGTCGGCGGCTCGACCGGGGCGACCTCCTCGCCCACCAGCGCCGTGACGGTGGCGGCGGTGCCGTCGCGCAGCGCGTCGAGGTCATACCCACCTTCGAGGAACACGATGACTCGTCCCGGGCGGGGTGCCAGCTCGGTCATGCGCGTCGCGAGCACCCCGTAGTCGCCCGCTGACAAGCCGAGCCCGGTGAGCGGGTCGGCGCGGTGGGCGTCGAAGCCACACGACACGAGCACCCAGTCCGGGGTGTGGCGAGCTGCGAGCGGTGCGACGAGCTCGTCCACCGCGCGGAGGTAGAGGTCACCGGTGGCGCCGGCGGGGAGGGGCACGTTGCATGTCGTGCCGACTGCGCCATCGCTCCCGAGCTCATCGAGGCGACCCGTCCCCGGGTAGAGCGGCCATTCGTGGAACGACACGTATGCCACGCGTGGGTCGGCGTAGAACGCCTCCTGCGTGCCGTTGCCGTGGTGCGCGTCGTAGTCGACGATCAGGACGCGTTCGCCGCGCTCCGCGAGCGCGGCCGCCGTGATGGCGGCGTTGTTGAGCAGACAGAACCCCATCGCGCCCTCGGGGCGGGCGTGGTGACCCGGCGGTCGCACAGCGAGGAATGCGGTGTCGTCGGCGGCGGTTGCAAGCGCGTCGGCGGCGGCGAGCCCGGCGCCGGCCGCCCGCACCGCGGCCGGCCACGACCCGGCCGACATGGTCGTGTCGAGATCGATCGACCCGCCGCCGTGCCGGGCCAGCGTCTCGAGGCGCTCGACGTGCCGAGTGGTGTGTATCCGGGTGATCTCCTCGACGGTCGCGTCGCGCGGCGGCAGCGGCGTGACCAGGGCGTCGGTGTCGGCGCCCATGTCGCGCGCCGCCTGGGCCATGCCGGCGTGGACGGCTTCCAGCCGCGCCGGGCGCTCGGGGTGCCCGCGGCCCGGATCGTGGTCGGCGAAGCGCGGGTCGGCGCCGACGAACAGCATGTCGTCCACGGTACCCGGGTGTTCTGTCGAACCGGCTCTGCCGGGCCGCGGCGCGACCCTGCGGTTACGCTCGCGCGTCGCCATGTCGCCCCTGAACTCTCACACCCTCCGCTGGCGGGGTGGCTGGGCGCGTATCGGGCCGTTCCGCTCGGACGCCGATGTCGCCCGCCTCACAATGGGGACGGATGCTCCTCCGAGCCCGTCCGTGATCGAGCGCTGTCTCGGAGAGGTGCAAGCGCGCAGCTACAAGGCGGTCGTGACGAACGCGCTCAGTCAGGCCGATTCGGCGCCGTTCGTCGACGCCGGGTTCGCCGTGCGAGAGCGTCTACATCTACTCGCACACGATCTCGACCAATTGCCGCCGCCGACGGGATCGACGCGGCGCGCCCGCCGTCACGACCATCCCGCGATCCTCGAACTCGACGCGACGGCCTTCGACGGTGACTGGCGCCTCGACCGCGACGGGCTCGTCGAAGCGCTCCGTGCGACGCCCGTGACGCGCTTTCGTGTCACACCCGACGCAAGTGACGCGATCTCCGGCTACGCCGTGACCGGGCGGTCCGCACGCAGCGGGTACCTCCAGCGCATCGCCGTCCACGCCGACGCGCGTGGGCGCGGCTTCGGCCGCGCGCTCATCGCCGACGCGCTCTGGTGGTTACGCCGGCGCGCCGTCGACCGGGCGCTCGTCAACACGCAGCTCGACAACACGGCCGCGCTGTCGCTCTACGAATCGTGCGGCTTCCGCCGGCTCCCAGTCGGTCTATGCGTGCTCGGGCGGACGCTTTGAGGCGCGCCGTCGTCGTCGTGTTGGCGTCAGCCGTCGTGCTCGTGCTCGGCACGTTGCCCGTCGGCGCCGGCGTCGACCAGCCGTCCACGACGGCCGACGCCACGCCGGACGCGCCCCACCTCGTGCTCACCGGGCACCCGGCCTGGGTCACGGTCGGCGGCAACCTCCCGTTGCGCCTCCAGGTTCGGGGCCAGGCGGCCGGAACCCCCGGCCTCATCGTGAGCGCCACGGCACACGAGGCAGTCAGCTCTCGGTCCGGCTTCGAGACCGCGCTCGAGGGCCGGAACCTGGGCTCCGTGCTCGGCCACGCCGAGCTCCCGCTCGACCCCTTCCCCGCCGGCGAGGACGGCAGCCGGACGCTCACGTTCCCACTCCAAGCCGACGACGCGCCGCGCGAGTCGACCCGCCTGCAGTTGCGTCGCACCGGCGTGTATCCGGTCGAGGTGGAGCTGCACCACCCCGACGGGACCCGGCTGGACGGCTTCGTCACCCCGGTCGTCGCCGTGGCGCCAGGAGCGAACGGCGAGCCGAGCATCGGCCAGCGCCTCGGGGTTAGCTGGATCCTGCCGATGACGGCCCCGCCCGCCTACCG
>DATFPZ010000084.1:0-2885 GCA_035264545.1 Acidimicrobiia bacterium | reverse complement strand
AGCTCCGGCTGCCCGAGGAGCTGTCGGACTCGATGAGGACCCGCGTCGTCGACCTGTTCGGCTGATCAGTCGGGCAGCTCGACCGGCGTCACGTCGAGGTCGAGGGTCCGTCCGCCGCGCTGCACGCGCACGGTGATCCCTCGGCCGATGGCGTCGTCGTACATCAACCGCTGCAGGTCGGCCGCAGTCGTGACCGGCTTCCCGTTCACTTCGAGGATCACGTCATTGGCGCGGATCCCACCCTTGGCGGCGGGCCCGTCGGCGATGACCTCGGCCACGTGCACACCAGACTCGCGCCCGGTCGCGACGCGGTCGCGCGGCGCGAGCACGCGGGGACTCCCCGCGATGCCGAGGTAGGCGCGACGGACGCGGCCGTCGCGCATGAGCGCGCCGATGATGCGCCGGCTCGCCTCGTTGATCGGGACGGCGAGGCCCAGGCCCATGCCAGCCACGGCGGTGTTGATGCCGATCACGCGACCCCGCCGGTCGGCGAGTGCCCCGCCCGAGTTGCCGGGGTTAAGGGCAGCGTCGGTCTGGATGACGTTCTCGACCACTCGGACCATCGATCCCGACCGCGCCGGCAGCGACCGGTCGAGGGCGCTGACGACGCCCGCCGTCACCGAGCCGGCCAGGCCCATCGGGCTGCCGACGGCGACCACGAGCTCGCCGATCCGCAGGTGCTCGGCGTCGCCGAGCTCGGCGGCGGTGAGCCCGTCGCCGCGCACCCGAACGAGGCCGAGGTCGGAGAGGCCGTCGGTCCCGGCCACGTCGAAGGGCAGTTCACGACCATCGCTGAGGGTCGCGACCCCGGACGTGGCCTTGCCGAGAACGTGAGCGGAGGTGAGCACGAAGCCGTCGGGCGTGATCACGACGCCGGAGCCGGCGCCGCCCGCCTCCCGGCCGCGGCTGCCGCGTCCCATGACGCGGAGCTGGACGACGGAGGGGAGCAACCGCTCGGCGACGGACGTGACCACGGTCGAGTAGGCGTCAAGCGCCTCTGCGTTGGAAGGAGTGCGGGTGAGGTCGAACTGGTCGGTCGCCATGACGATTACAAGATTACCGAGGCCGCGAAGATTCCCGATGGAGCCGCCCCGGCCCCGGCGCCAGCAGCGGCTCGGCCCGGCGTGTGACTGGAGTCGATGGGGCTGCGTACGCTACCGGCGCGATGAAGCGCGCCGGCGTCGGCTTCCGCGAGCACACAGGGTGGGCGGCGATGGTCGCCCTCGGTGGCGGCGTCACGGCGCCTGTCGTCCTCGCCCGGAGTCGATACGAGCTGTGCCAGGACGATCTTCCGCGGGCCGTGTACCACGCCGCCCGGCAGCTGGACCTCGAGAACGCCGGGCGGCTCGTGCGCCAGGTGGCGCAGACGGCTCGCAACGGCGCCGAGTGGCAGCTCCGGCGGACCATCGCCGAGCTCGAAGCGGCCGGCTACAAGGTCGTCGGCACCGCCGTTTCTGCACCGCGCGAGCTGCCGGAGGACCTCTCGGAGATCCTCGGTTCGCATCCGCTCGTCCACACCGCCGAGGGACAGCTGTTCCGGGACGCGCTCGCCGAGGCGGCCGAGCAACTCGGTCTCCCCGTGACGCGGTTCGTGCAGCACGAGCTGTACGAGGAGGCTGCGGACCACGTCGGCACCAGCGACGCGTCGCTGCAGGCACAGCTGACCGGACTCGGACGCGCCCTGGGCCCGCCGTGGCAGCGCGATCAGAAGGAGGCGGCGGCGGCCGCCTGGCTCGCGTTGGCGAGCTCCGGTCACCGGCAGCCCGCCGGGTCGGCCCAACCCCCGAGCTGACCAGGCCTTTGCCCCTCGGCTCGCCGCGCGAGCAGCGGCTGGTGTTCGGCGAGGTCGCCGAGACCTACGACCGGGCGCGTCCGGGCTATCCCTCGGAGCTCGTTGACGATGCCCTGGCGTTCGGAGCGATCACTGCCGGTGATGGCGTGCTCGAAATCGGCTGCGGCACCGGAAAGGCCACCGCACAGTTCGCGTCCCGGAACCTCGACATGTTGTGCCTCGAGCCGAGCGAAAGCATGGCGGCGATTGCCCGGCGCAATTGCAGGACGTTTCCGGCCGTCACCATCGAGACTGCGTCGTTCGAGGACTAGCCTCTCGAGCCGGGCGCGTTCCGCCTGCTGTCTCGGCGCAAGCGTGGCACTGGGTATCGCCGGACGTGCGGCTTCCCAAGGCCCACCGAGCGCTCGCCCCGGACGGCGCGCTTGCCGTCTTCTGGAACACGGTCGACTGGCGCGACGGACGGCTCCGCGCCGCCGTCGACGACCTTTATGAGCGTGAGGCGCCCGAGCTGGTGGCGCGGCGTCCAGCGTTTCCGGGCACCCGCCCGATCCGGAACCTCACCATTCAAGAACTGGAGGATTCGCCGCTCTTCGGGCCCGTCACGACGCACGAGTACCCGTGGAACCAGACGTACACGACGGCGAGATATCTCGAGCTCCTGTCGACGCACTCCGATCACCGCATGCTGCCCGGCGACGTGTTCGACCGGCTCGCACGAGGCCTCGCGACGATCATCGATGCGTCCGGAGGCGAAATCCGTCTCGACTACACCGCACGGCTCCACCTCGCTCCGCGCGCCGGCTAATGCCAGCCTCGGTCGAGCACGCCGGACCCGGCCCTCAGGTGGGGCGCCGGTAGGCTTTCGGGCCATGCTCTGGCTCGAGCGAGAGGTCGTCGCGACCCTCGTCAGCCCGACTCTCGACGACCACAAGCGGGCGGAGATCGAGACATACGTCGACGACTCGCTGCGCGCGATGCCCGAGCACCTGCGGGCAGGGATGGCCGCCGAGTCGATCCTGTTCGGCGCGTGGCCGATGGTCCAGGGCGCGCTCGGGCGCTACGACCGGGGATCGATGAACGCGCGCGTCGAGCG
>DATFPZ010000083.1:0-2489 GCA_035264545.1 Acidimicrobiia bacterium | reverse complement strand
CACCACCGATCGGCGCGAGTCGGACGAGAAGACGACCGTGACCGAGTCGGCGGTCGGAGCCCGTGACATGTCCCTTGCCGTCGGCCGTGATCTGCACCACGGCGAGAGCCGCGCCGGCGACGTCACCGTTCGTGTCACCGGCCCCGCAACCGTCGACGTCGACGGCGCCGCGCGCGACGCCGCCACCGACCTCCAGGTACTCGCCGACCAATACGGGCCGTACCCGTGGTCGGAGATCGACGTGGTCGCGGTGTCGCTCGGCCCGGACGCCGGGGGCATGGAATGGCCCGGCGCGGTATGGATCGACGGTCTCGAGGACGGGTCGCCGGGCGGCGCCGCGTTGGCGCTGGATCACGAGCTCGCCCACCAGTGGTGGCATGCCCTCGTCGGCAACGACTCGATCCGCGCCCCGGTGGTCGACGAGCCGCTGGCGCAGTACTCGATGTGCCTGGTCGTCACGACCAACGCCGGCTCGTGCGAGCTGCTCGGCGGGCCCGACGGCACAGGTGGCACGGGCACGACTGAGTGCGCCGACCGGCCGACGACCGGGTTCGCGTCGGCCGGCGAGTACGGCGCGCTCGTCTACGACCAGGCGCCCGGCTTCTACTTCGCGCTGGCCGGCGTCACGGGCCCCGACGCGACCGTTGCCGCGCTGCGGGGCGTCGTCGCCCGTCACGCCTTCGGGATCATCACGCCGGCGGAGCTGCGCGACGAGATCGTCGCCGCTTTCCCCGACCAGGCCGACACCGTGCGGGCGCTGTGGGACCGCTTGATCGGCCCGCCCGGCTGCGCTGAGCAGTAGTGGCCCGGGTTCCGCGCGTCAACGGAATCTGTACGTGACGATCATTTGGGGCGCGATGTGGACGACCCAGTCGCCGGTGTTGGCGCGGGCCGGCTTGGGCGTCGGCGAAAGCTGGTCGGCCGGCGACGTGGCGACGGCTTCGCGGACGGTCGTGCGACGGCCGGGCAGCGCGAGGCCGAACGTCGATTCGGTCTCGCCCTCGTTCCAGGCGACGACCGTCCAGCTCCGGCCGTGGCGGAAGGCCATCACGCGGACGCCGTCGGGCGCCCCCTGCACGTCGTGGAGGATCGCGCCGGGACGCACGTAGCGGCTGAACTGTCCGAGCACGAAGAAGCGCTTCGTCGCGAAGATGTCGACGACGCCGTCGTTGGCGAAGTTCTGGTCGTAGTACAAGAGACCGTCGTTGAAGCCCGACGCGTTGACTCGCGTCACACACGACGGGTCGGCCTTGGGATCACAGCCGATTGCAGGCGACAGTGCGGTCCACCAGTACCAGGCGCTGTCTCGGGCGACGGTGAGATCGTCGTAGACCTGGTCGGCGAGCCAAAGGCCTTGGGTCATCGTCGGGTCGTACTGGGCGCCGAAGCTGGTCGCGACGCCGCCCGATCCCTTGTAACAACAGATCTCGGTCATCCACGTCGGCATGCCGAAGCGATGTGCAAGCTCGGCGAGCGGCCGGCGGAGCGCGTCGTCGGGAAAGTCGTAGGTGTGGTGCGCGATCGCGGCGAGATGCCGCGTCGTGCCGGGGACCCCGAGCCACCGCGGCGCTTGGTTGGCGAGGATCGCGTCCGCCGTGGTCTCGTCGGCGATGACCTTTGCGTAGGGCGCTTGACGCGCGAGCTCCCGGCCGAGGGCTTGCACCACGAGCGCCCGCTGCTCGACGGGAACCTGCATGCCCTCCTGCCCGCAGTCGCCGAAGCTGTTGTCGGGCTCGTTCATCGGGCTGACGTACGTGAGCGTGATGTGGTCGTGGTCGTGGAGGCGCTTGACGATCGTGGCGAGATACTTCGCGTAGGCGGCCTCGCTGCCGGGCTTGAGGCTGCCTCCGCACGACTTGCCGTTCGTCGTGAACTGGGGCGGCGCGCTGTTGACGAAACCGGTGAGGATCGGCGCCTTCGCCCGGTTCGCGGCGCGCAGGAAGGTCAGACCAGCCGTGTCAGTGTTCTGCTCTTTGGGGGCTCGAGCCGGCGTGTTCACACCGACGCCACCGCCGCCGATGTTGAACCGATAGCCGGACAGGGCAATGCCCCGCCGGGAGAACAGCATGTCGTTGACGTCCTTCTGCACGCTCCGCGGGAACTTCACGAGATCGTTCGGCCACCACGCCCCCGAGGCGCCGAATCCATCGATTGTCTGCGCCGGCGCAGGATCGACGCGCGCGACTGCGAGGTTCTGCTGCGCTGCGACCGCGGTGATGGCCGCGGGTGCCGAGCTTGCGGTGTGCGCCGGCGAGCACGACGCGACGAGCGCCACGACCGCGCCCGTCAGACCAGCTCGGCACGCCCGGGTGCGCCGCAAGTACTAACCGGCCAGGAACGTGACGATGCGGTGGTTGACGACGTCGGGCTCCTCGAGATGGAGGAAGTGCCCGGTGCCCGGCACCATGACAAGCTCGAGGCCGGCCGGAAAATGCGGGCGGAGCTCGTCCTCGACGACCATCTCGGCGCCCATGACCCCGTCGTCGACG
>DATFPZ010000082.1:0-5764 GCA_035264545.1 Acidimicrobiia bacterium | reverse complement strand
CGCTGCCCGACCGCGTCGACGGCGACCGACTCGAGCCGCAAGGCGTCACATTGGGCGACGGCATGCTCTGGGTCGTCGGCAACAGTGCGGTGGTCGGCCTCGACCCCGGAACGTTGGCCGTTCGCCGTAGCTTCACCGTGCGGGAGGAGACGCCGGTCGAGCTGCACGGGGCGGCCGTCGCGGGCGGCCTGCTCTGGAGCTACGACTCGCAGAGCGGCGCGCTGCTCGGCATCGGGCCCGACGCCGGCCGCGTGCGACAGCGCGTCGCGCTCACGAGTGGCGCGCCCACCGGCGGGGCACAGACCCGGTTCCGCGCGCCGGCCACGATCGTGGGCGGCGGTGATGTGCTCTGGGTGCGAGTTCGCGTCGGGAGCCCGAACACCCTCGAGCAGCTGATCACCCGGGTCGACGCCCGGTCGGGCGACGTCACCGGACGCTTCAGCGCGCCGCCGCAGCTCGAGGTGGGCGAGATCGCCGTCAGCCGCGCGCCCGGGTAACGCATCGACGGACGCGATCGGGGCGCCCCGAAGGGCGCCCCGTCCGCTACTCGGGACGACCGGCGTCGTTGCCGGACGCGCCGCGGAGAGATTGGTGACAGGTCGTCAGGCGGCTCGGCGCAACGGCCGGTGGTCGCCCAGGGTCTCGTCTCGGGTCGCGCGGTCGTGGGTCAGGTAGCCGAAGATGGCCCGCCAGCCGACGGTCGCTCCTGCGACCATGAAGCCCGTGATCCAGACGCCGAGCGTCTCGTTGCGCACGGTGATGCCGAAGCCACGGAACAGTGAGTAGTCGAGAGCGACCACGACACCAACCGCAGCGATGAACGTGAGCACCGACTTCCAGGCCCGCAACGGAGGAACGTTGTCGGCGAGGAAGTCGACCACCTTCACGGTGCCCAGCGCGAGCAGGGCAACGATCGCGAAGTCATACATGTGCCACCTCCAAGGTGACCGGAGGGCTCCTCGCCCTCCATTGCATGAGACTCTCCATGGCGTGGCGAGGTGACATCTCGCGCACCAGCGCCGATTCGGGGGGTCGCTTGTAGGCTTTTCGCCGTGACCCTGGTCCCCGACCCCGAGATCCAGGCGCGCTTCTACGTCGAGACCCTCGGCTGCCCCAAGAACGCCGTCGACTCCGACAAGGTGACGGCCTCGCTGGTGGCCGACGGCCTCGTGCCGGCGTCCTCACCCGAGGAGGCCGAGCTCGTGGTCGTCAACACGTGCGCCTTCGTCGAAGCCGCCCGCCAGGAGTCCATCGACGTGACCCTCGCCCTCGCCGAGGCCCGCAAGCCGGGCGCCAAGCTTGTGGTCACGGGCTGCCTGGCGGAGCGCTACGGCGACGAGCTCGCGACGGCGCTGCCCGAGGCGGACGCGGTCGTCGGCTTCGGCGGCGAGGGCGCGTTGGCGGACGTCGTCCTGAAGCGCAAGCCAGCGGGGGTGCGCGACCTGCTCGAGCTGCCGCGCCCCGCGTCGTCAGCTCCCTGGGCGTACGTCAAGGTGGCCGAGGGATGCGACCGGGCGTGCGCCTTCTGCGCGATCCCGTCGTTCCGGGGGAAGCAGCGCTCGCGCGCGCCGGAGACGATCGAGACGGAAGCCCGAGCGCTCGTCGAGCGCGGGGCGGCCGAGCTCGTGCTCGTGGCCCAGGACCTCGCGTGGTACGGACGCGACGCCGGCGAGCCCGGCTCGCTTGCGCCACTCCTGCGGCGACTGGACGCGCTCTCGGGACACGGCTTGGCGCGCATCCGGCTTCTCTATCTCTATCCGAGCGAGGTGCGCGACCCGCTCGTGTCCACGATGCTCGAGCTGCCGACGGTCGTGCCGTACTTCGACCTGTCGCTCCAGCACGCGTCGCCGCCGCTGCTGCGCCGTATGAAACGGTGGGGGAGCGGCGAGCGGTTCCGCGCCCTCATTGAAGGCATCCGCACCCGCGAACCCGATGCCGCGTTCCGGTCGTCGTTCATCGTCGGGTTCCCCGGCGAGACCGAGCGCGATCACGAACAGCTGCTCGAGTTCCTCACCACCGCCGAGCTCGACTGGGCCGGGTTCTTTCCGTTCTCGCGCGAGGACGGCACACCCGCGGCCGAGATGGACCGCGTCGTGCCGGACGATCTGATGCAGGAGCGCCTCCGCGAGTGTGCCGAGGTGCAGGACCCGATCACGCAGGCGGCTCGCGACGCTCTGGTCGACGTCGACGTCGACGTGTTGATCGACCGGGCCGACGACGACACCGGCGAGCCCGTCGGGCGCTCCCACCGCGAGGCACCCGAGATCGACGGCGTGGTCCGCATCACGGGCGCCTTCGCACGGCCCGGCGCGCGTGTTCGCGCTCGTGTGACGTCCGCGTGCGGACCCGATCTGGTCGCGGAGCCGGTATGAACACGGCGCGCAAGCCACTGCCCGCGACGGCGCGGGCGACGGCGCCGCTGCGACGGTTCGGCGAGGGAGCGGTGGCGACCCCGGCCAACGCGATCACGGTGGCCCGCGTCCTGCTCGCCGTGCCCACGCTCGTGCTGATCGCGCAGCGGGGGGCGTCGTGGCCCGCGGTCGTCCTGTGGTTGGTGCTGGCGTGCACCGACGGCGTCGACGGGTGGATCGCGCGGCGCGACGGCACGACGCGCTCGGGCGCGTTCCTCGATCCCCTGGCCGACAAGGTCCTCGTGATCGGCGGGTTCGTCGCGCTCGGGGTGCGCGGCGACATCGGCTGGATCCCGATCCTGCTCGTCGTCGGTCGGGAAGCCGGCATCCAGCTGTACCGGTCGCTGGCCGGGCGGCGTGGCGTCTCGCTGCCCGCCCGCCAGCTCGGCAAGTGGAAGACGGTGCTGCAGTTCGCCGCCGTCGGCGCGTTCCTCTTCCCGCCGGTCGACGACATGGCCTGGCTCCAGCAGACGGTGCTGTGGGTCGCGGTGGCGCTCACGCTGCTGTCGGCGCTCGACATGCTCCGGCGGGGGTGGCAGGAGAGCCGCGCGTGAGATGCGAGGTGCTGGCGATCGGGACCGAGCTTCTCCTCGGCCAGATCGTCGACACCAACAGCACCTGGATCGGCGAGCAGCTCGCCGACGCGGGCATCGACAGCTTCGAGCACCGGCAGGTAGGCGACAACCTCGGCCGGATGGTGCAGGCCCTACGCGAGCTGCTCGACCGGAGCGACGCCGTCATCGTGTGCGGCGGCCTGGGCCCGACGCCCGACGACATGACCCGCCAGGCGATCGCGGAGGTCATGGGCGTCGAGCTGGAGCGGCGCGACGACCTCATCGAGTGGGTGTCGGCACTGTTCACGTCGCGCGGGCGCGCGATGCCGGAGAACAACCTGCGCCAGTGCGACGTCCCGGTCGGCGCCGAGCCGATCCCGAACTCGGTCGGAACGGCGCCCGGGATCAACGCGCCCATCGCCGACAAGGTCGTCTATGCAGTGCCGGGCGTCCCGTACGAGATGCAGCTCATGATGAGCGAGCACGTGCTCCCCGACCTGCTCGCGCGGTCCGGGCAACAGTCCGCGATCGTGTCGCGGTCGCTGAGGACGTGGGGCACGTCCGAGTCGGGATTGGCGGAGATGATCGCCCACCGCGTCGACGCCCAGACCAACCCGACGATCGCGTTCCTCGCCCGCGGGATCGAAGGCCTCGTCGTGCGGATCACGGCCAAGGCGTCGACGCCGGAGGAGGCGCGCGCGCTCATCGAGCCGGAGGAACGGGCGCTGCGCGAGATCCTCGGCGATCTCGTGTTCGGTGTCGACGACGAGACGATGGAGACGGTCGTCCTCGACCTGCTCCGGAAGCGAGGCCTGACGCTCGGGCTCGCGGAGTCGATCACGGGCGGCCTGGTCGCGTCACGCCTGGTGAGCGTGCCCGGCACGAGCGACGTGCTGAAAGGCGGAGTCGTCGCCTACATGACCGACGCCAAGCGGTCCGTGCTCGGCGTGACGGCCGAATCGGTGGTGAGCAATGAGTGCGCGCGGCAGCTGGCGGCGGCGGCTCGGCGCGTCTTCGACGCCGACGTCGGTCTCGGGGTGACCGGCGTCGCCGGACCCGAGGAGCAGGACGGCCAGCCCGCCGGCACGGTGTTCTTCGGGCTCGCCGTCGGCGACGAGCCCGCCGAGGCCGTCGGCACGCAGCTGCCGGGCCAGCGGGAGATGGTGCGCCAGTTCGCCACGATCTCGTTGCTCAACTTGCTCCGGATGAAACTCGTGTCGATGGGGTGAGCGAGCCCGAGGTAGGCCGGGCCTTCGTGGCCGTGGTACCACCCGAAGACGTCCTCGATGCCGTCGGCGCCGCCGCGGCGACGATCGAGGTTCCCTCGACCGCCCGCCGCACCACGCGGCCGCAATGGCACCTGACGCTCCAGTTCCTCGGCAACCGGGTCGACTTCGCCGCCGTCGCCGGCGCGCTCGAGCCGCTGGCGGTGCGCGGGTCGGCAGTGCAGCTCGGGACGGCCGGCGCGTTCCCCACCGAGCGGCGGGGCCGGGTGCTGTGGCTCGGCGTGACCCAGGGCGACGCGCTGCTGGTCCAGCTGGCGGCGGCGGTGGGCGCGCTCCTCGAACCCGTCGGCCATCCACGCGAGGCACGGCCGTACCACGCCCACCTCACGCTCGCCCGTCTGAAGGCGCCCGCCGACCTCCGTCCCGTCGTCGCTGCGCTCGGGTCGGGGCCGGTGGGGCGGGCGTGGACCGCCGAGGAGGTCGTGCTGTTCCGGAGCAAGCCGGGGCGCGGCGGCTCGGAGTACACGCCCCGGGCCCGTTTCCCACTCGGGTAACGCCTCCGGCGATAGCCTTGCATCGAACGGGTGTTCGGGCTAAGTTACACGCGTGTCGTTCGGGTCTCGGCCCTCCGAGGACCGGAGGCACCGGACGAGCCAGAGGCACCAGAGGTAGCTGTCACACCCCAGCCGTAGGTTTGCTCCCACGGCACTTTCCCCCGACCGCACGAACGCAACGAGGCAACGAGGAGGGTTCCATCGTGGAACGCGACGACAACGCCCTCGAGATGGCCGTCGGCCAGATCGAGAAGCAATTCGGCAAGGGCTCGATCATGCGGCTGGGGGAGCACGGCAACGTCGGCGTCGCCGCCATCCCCACCGGCGCGCTCGCGCTCGACATCGCACTGGGCATCGGCGGCCTGCCGAGAGGCCGGGTGGTCGAGGTCTTCGGCCCCGAGGCGTCGGGGAAGTCCACGCTGGCCATGCACGTGGTGGCCGAGGCGCAGCGCAACGGCGGTGTGTGCGCGTACATCGACGCCGAGCACGCCATGGACCCGGTGTATGCCGCCGCCATCGGCGTCAACGTCGACGAGCTGCTGATCAGCCAGCCCGACACCGGCGAGCAGGCGCTCGAGATCGCCGACATGCTCATCCGGTCCAGCGCGCTCGACGTGGTCGTCATCGACTCGGTCGCCGCGCTCGTGCCCCGGGCCGAGATCGAGGGTGAGATGGGCGACACGCACGTCGGCCTCCAGGCCCGGCTCATGAGCCAGGCGTTGCGCAAGCTCACTCACAACCTCAATCGCTCCCGCACGATCTGCATCTTCATCAACCAGCTCCGGGAGAAGATCGGCGTGATGTTCGGGAGCCCGGAGACGACACCGGGCGGCCGGGCGCTGAAGTTCTACTCGTCGGTGCGGCTCGACATCCGGCGGGTGGAGTCGATCAAGGACGGCACCGAGGTCATCGGCAACCGGGCGCGGGTCAAGGTGGCGAAGAACAAGGTCGCCCCGCCGTTCAGGATGGCCGAGTTCGACATCATGTACGGCAAGGGCATCAGCCGCGAAGGCTCGCTG
>DATFPZ010000081.1:0-2356 GCA_035264545.1 Acidimicrobiia bacterium | reverse complement strand
TGGCGCGACTTCCTCGACTTCCTGCTCACGTTCGACCGCGCCGTGACGGTGATCAAGACCGCCGAGGACTACCGCGACATCACGTTCGAGTACCTGCGCGACTGCGCCGCCGAGGGCGCCGTCTACGTCGAGGTCACCGTGTCGCCCGACCACGCCGACCAGGCGGGGCTGTCCTACGCGGGCATGCTCGATGGCGTCGTCCGCGGGATCGACGACGCGCGCGCGCAGTCCGGCATCGAGAGCCGGATCGTCGTGACGGCGGTGCGCAACTTCGGCACCGAGCGCGCCGAGTGGGTGGCGCGGACGGCGGCGGCGCAGCCGCATCCCTATGTCACCGGGTTCGGCCTGGCCGGCGACGAGGCCGGCTTCCCGCCCGGCCCGTTCGCGCACGCGTTCGAGATCGCCCATGCGGCCGGGCTCGGGCTGACGTGCCACGCGGGCGAGTGGGCGGGGCCGGAGTCGGTCCGGGGCGCGCTCGGGCTGCCCGTGCCGGTGGCGCGGCTGGGCCACGGCGTGCGCGCGATCGAGGACTCCGCGCTGGTGCGCGAGCTCGCCGAGCGCGGCACGGTGCTCGAGGTCTGTCCCACTTCCAACGTCGTCCTGAAGGCGTATCCGGACTACCGGGCGCACCCGTTCCCGGCGCTGCGCGAGGCGGGCGTCCGCGTGACGCTCGGTTCCGACGACCCGCCGTACTGGGACGCGAGCATCGGCGGCGAGTACGCGGTCGCGCGGCGCGAGTGGGGCCTCGACGACGCGGCGCTGCGCGAAGTGACGCGGACCGCGATCGAGGCGGCGTTCGTGCCGGACGCGCTGCGAAGTGCGCTCTTAGCGCGAATTCAGCAATGACGCGCCGTGCGTTGCAATAGGCTGGCGCCCCGCTGGAGTGGGGTGCAAAAAATCAGAAACGGGGGATGGATTCCGTGAATTCCAACTTCTTGCGACTCCTGCTCGTCGCGCTCCTGACGCTGTGCATGGGTACGGCCGTCGCGGCGTGCGGCGACGACGAGGAAGAGCCGGCAGGCAGCGAGCCGGCCGCGACCTCCGAGCCGGAGAAGAAGGTCAAGATCGGGATGGTCACCGACATCGGCGGCCTCGACGATCGATCGTTCAACCAGTCGGCCTACGAGGGCCTCAAGCGGGCGGAGTCCGAGCTCGGCGCGGAGATCCGCGCGGTCACGTCGAAGTCGAACGCCGACTACGTGCCGAACCTGACGACGCTCGCGCGCCAGAAGTACGACCTCGTGATCGCCGTCGGCTTCCTCATGGGCGAGGCGACCGAGAAGGTGGCGAACGCGTTCCCGGAGACGAACTTCGCGATCATCGACTTCCCGCAGGCGTTGATGAAGTCGAAGCCGAAGAACGTCTCCGGCCTCCTGTTCAAGGAAGCCGAGGCGGGCTACCTCGTCGGCTACATGGCCGGCCTGTACGTGAAGGACAAGGGCGGCGACCAGGTCATCTCGGCGGTCGGCGGTCAGCAGGTCCCGGCGGTCGACGCCTACATCGCCGGCTACCAGGAGGGCGCCAGCGCAGCGAACCCGGACGTCAAGACCCTGTTCGGCTACTCGCAGGACTTCGTCGACCAGGCGAAGTGCAAGGAGCTCGGGCTCAACCAGATCGCCGAGGGCTCGCAGGTCGTCTTCGCCGTCGCCGGCGGCTGCGGCCTCGGTGCGCTCGACGCGGCGAAGGAGAAGGGGAAGCAGGGCATCGGCGTCGACGCCGACCAGGCCTACCTCGGAGACCACATCATGACGTCGGCGATCAAGAAGGTCGACGAGGCCGCGTTCACGGCCGCGAAGCAGGTGCAGGACGGGTCGTTCAAGGCCGGCACGGACACCGTCTTCGACGCCAAGTCCGGCGGTGTCGGGTACGGCGAGACGAACTCGGAGGGAGCCAAGTACACCGACCAGGTCGACGAGCAGCTCGACAAGATCAGCTCCGGCGAGATCACCGACATACCGATCAAGCCCAAGAAGTAACACTGACCGACGAATCCCACCCCTTCGCCCTCGAGCTCAAGGGCGTCACCAAGCGCTTCGGCGCGCTGGTCGCGAACGACCGCGTCGACCTCGACGTGCGCCGCGGCGAGGTGCACGCCCTGCTCGGGGAGAACGGGGCCGGGAAGTCGACGCTCATGAACGTCCTCTACGGGCTACACCAGCCCGACGAGGGCGAGATCCGCCTCCGCGGCGAGCCGGTGCAGATCGGCTCGCCGCGCGAGGCGATCGGGATGCGGATCGGGATGGTGCACCAGCACTTCATGCTGATCCCCGTCATGACCGTGGCCGAGAACGTCGTGCTGGCGTCCGAGCCGCGGCGCGGCGCGCTGCTCGACCGCGACGCCGCCGAGCAGCGGGTG
>DATFPZ010000080.1:0-4561 GCA_035264545.1 Acidimicrobiia bacterium | reverse complement strand
CCCAGAGCGACCACCTCGTCAGGGTTGACGCCCTTGTTGGGCTCCTTGCCGCCGGTCAGCTCGCGGACCAGGTCGCTCACCGCGGGCATGCGGGTCGAGCCACCGACGAGGACGACGTGGTCGATCTGACCCACGGAGATGCCGGCGTCGCGGATCGCCTGGTTGAACGGCGCGCGGGTGCGCTCGAGCAGGTCCTGGGTCAGCCGCTGGAACTCGGCACGGGTCATCGTGACGTCCAGGTGCAGCGGGCCCTCGGCGCCGGCGGTGATGTAGGGCAGGTTGATGTTGGTCGACTGCGCGCCGGACAGCTCGATCTTGGCCTTCTCGGCGGCCTCGCGGAGGCGCTGCATGGCCAGCTTGTCCTTGGACAGGTCGATGCCGGACTGCGCGTTGAACGTCTGCACCAGGTGCTTGACGACGCGCTCGTCCCAGTCGTCGCCACCGAGCTTGTTGTCACCGGCGGTGGACTTGACCTCGATGACGCCGTCGCCGATCTCCAGCAGCGAGACGTCGAAGGTGCCACCACCGAGGTCGAAGACCAGGATGGTCTGCTCTTTTTCGCCCTTGTCCAGGCCGTAGGCCAGAGCGGCGGAGGTGGGCTCGTTGACGATCCGCAGGACGTTCAGGCCGGCGATCTGACCGGCTTCCTTGGTGGCCTGGCGCTGGGCGTCCTCGAAGTACGCGGGCACGGTGATCACCGCGTCGGTGATCTCCTCGCCCAGGTACGCCTCGGCGTCGCGCTTCAGCTTCTGGAGGATTCGGGCGGAGATCTCCTGCGCCGAGTAGTTCTTGCCATCGATGTCGATCTTCCAGTCGGTGCCGATGTGGCGCTTGACCGATCGCACGGTCCGGTCGGGGTTCGTGATGGCCTGGCGCTTGGCGACCTCGCCGACCAGCACCTCGCCGGTCTTCGAGAACGCCACCACCGAAGGAGTGGTTCGGGCGCCTTCGGAGTTGGGGATGACGGCGGGCTCACCCGCCTCGAGAACGGACACCACCGAGTTGGTGGTGCCGAGATCGATGCCGACGGCCTTGCTCATAGGGATGGTCCTCCCGAGATCGAACTTGAGTCCTTGAGTATCAACTTAGTTTAGGAAACTGCGAAACCCCCCTGTCAATTCCCCGCTTCCCCCTTTTCTTTCCTGGCCCAAATGCCCGATGAAGGCGAGCGAGCCATCACGGGTCCGCCGAAGGCGTCAGCCGATGGGCGAGGGGGCCGATCCCGGTCCATCGGCGCCGGCGAGTTCGAGAACTCGGGCCCACAGCCGAAGGCCGTGGGGCCGAGTGATCGCCTGTTCGAGTCCGCCGTCGATGTGGCCGGGATCGGCCCCCGGTCTACACAGGCGAGGCGTTGACACCCTGGGTAGATTCCACCCGTGGCCCGCCTGCGTCGTGATGCGTTCATCGACCATTTGGCCGAGGTTCCCCTGTTCTCGGCCCTGTCCAAGAAGGACCTCCAGCTGGTGGCCCGCCGAGCGGAGGACGTGAAGGTCGACGCGGGCAAGGTGCTCGTCAGCGAGGGCAGCGCGGGAACCGAGTTCTTCGTGATCGTCGACGGAAAGGCCCGGGTGACGATGCGAGGCAGGAAGGTGGCCGACCTGGGGTCGGGCAAGTTCTTCGGCGACCTGGCGCTGCTCGACCGGGCGCCTCGCAACGCCACGGTCGTCGCCGAGACCCCCATGGAGCTGCTGGTGCTCGGTCAGCGCGAGTTCGCAGCCCTCATCGACGAGGCGCCGGGGTTCGCGCACAAGCTGCTCGCCGGCCTCGCCCGCCGGCTTCGCGAAGCCGACGCCAAGAGCATCCAGTAGCAGCTAGCTCGGCTTCAGGCGACCCACCGCGAGCTTGGCGGCGTCCTCTTCCTTCTGCTGGATCTGCTGCTCCGTCAGCGGCTTGGGGTACCGGTAGTTGTGGAGCGCAACGCTGAGGACCCGCTCGCCCACCATGACGTGCAGCTTCAGGTCCTTGATGAAGGCCTCGTCGCCAAGCCCGGCGACGTCGTCGGCCTCGAGCGGGTCTTCGGCCTTCTCCCGCTGGTAGCTGGCGGCGAGCGCGCTCCCGGACTCGACCACCACCTCCAACTCGAGAGGCTTGCCCTTGAGGCCGCCCGTCCCCTTCTTCTTCGCCGACCAGACGCAACGGTCGCCGGTGACGCCGCCGGCCGAGCCCGTCTTCTGCTTCCCGGCCCCGACCGGGGAACCCAGGACCGTCCCTGCCTCGCGGACGGTCACCAGCTTGCACGAGCCCTTCGGCGCCGCCGCCGGCACCGGGGCCGCGCCGGCGGTCCCTCCGACCACGGCGAGACCGGCCGCCACTGCCGCGGCCACAGCGACCCGGTTCCAGATCCTCATGAGCAGAGCAGCGTACTTTCCGGTCACCACTACTAGATTCCGCTTCGTGCGGCGGATTCCGCTCCCCCGACCTCACCAGCTCGTCCTGAGCCTCGGTGTGCTCGCCTCGCTCGGGGCGCTGGCGTCGGGCATCGTCCCCCGTCTCACCGGTTGGGAGGACGACTCGCCGATCAGCCGGCACGTGTTCGACAACGTTCCCGACCCGCTCTACTGGGCGTTCTACGCCACCGTCGGCGTGATGCTGCTCGTAGTGGCATGGCTGATCTCGCAGCGAGTCCAGAACTACGAGCGGGGCAAGCCCGACGACCGCCGCACCACCCGGGCCAACGCGAAGCAGCGGCTCGAGGGCTTCCGGTCCGGTGTGTGGATGCAGTCGTTGCTGCGCGACCCGGCGGCGGGCGTCATGCACTCGATGATCTACTTCGGCTTCATCGTCCTCTTCGTTGCGACGGTGGTCCTCGAGATCGACCACCAGCTGCCGGACTCGGCAAAGTTCCTGCACGGGCGCGTCTACCAGGGTTACGCCGCCACCGCCGACGTCTTCGGCGTGATCTTCGTGGCGGGAATCGTCTGGGCGTTGGGGCGTCGCTACATCCAGCGCCCGTACCGCATCCGCATCAAGACCAAGCCCGAGGACGCGCTGATCCTCGGCACGTTCCTCGTGATCGGCCTGACCGGCTTCGCGACCGAGGGCCTTCGCATCGCGCTCGACGGCACGCAGTCGTACGAGCGGTGGTCGTTGGTCGGCTATCCGGTCGCGACCCTGTTCGATTCGCTGTCGCACGGGACGCTCCGAGATGCGCACCGCTGGCTCTGGGGGATCCACTTCGCGTCCTTCGTCGCGTTCCTCGTGATCCTGCCCACCACGAAGCTTCGCCACATGATCACCTCGCCAATGAACATGTACCTGGGCCCCCGCGAGCGGCCCAAGGGCGCGATGAGCCCACTCCCGAACTTGATGGAGACCGAGCTCGACACCTTCGGTGCCTCGACCGTCGAGGACTTCACCTGGAAGCAGCTGTTCGACACCGACGCCTGCACGATCTGCGGCCGGTGCACGTCGGTGTGCCCTGCGCACGCCACCGGCAAGCCCCTCGACCCGCGCGAGATCGTGCTCAAGGTGGGCGAGGTGATGGCGGCCTCGGGTGATCCGCCGGTGTCGCCGCCGGTGGGAATCGACCGCGACATCACGGTTGGCGCCGACTCGCTCCTCGAACGCATCACCGCCGAGGAGCTGTGGGCGTGCACATCGTGCAAGGCGTGTGACGAGATCTGCCCCGTCGACATCGAGATCCTCGACAAGATCCTCGACATGCGGCGGTATCTGTCGCTCATGGAGAGCAACTTCCCGACCGAACTCGGGAACACGTACCGCGCGATGGAGAACTCGTCGAACGTCTACGGCCTGAACCAGGCCGACCGCGGTGACTGGGGCGGCGACCTGGAAGGCATCCCGATCATCGACGGCTCCGGGCCGTTCGAACACGAGTACCTGATGTGGGTCGGGTGCGCGGGCTCCTTCGACGACCGCAACAAGAAGACGAGCCGCGCCGTCGCCAAGCTGCTGCAACGGGCCGGCGTCGACTTCGCGATCCTGGGCCCGAGCGAGCTCTGCACCGGCGACCCGGCCCGCCGATCGGGGAACGAGTACATCTTCCAGATGCTCGCGATGCAGAACGTGGAGACGCTGAACGGCCTCGGCGTGCAGAAGGTCATCGCGCAGTGCCCGCACTGCTTCAACACGTTGAAGAACGAGTACCCGCAGCTCGGCGGCGACTACGAGGTCGTCCACCACTCCCAGTTCCTCATGGAGCTCATCGACAGCGGGCGCCTCGACCTCGAGGACGCGTCCCTCGAGGAGCGGGTGACGTACCACGACTCGTGCTTCCTCGGCCGTCACAACGACGTGTACCTCGCCCCGCGCAACGTGATCGGCTCCTTGGGCGGGATCGACGTCGTCGAGATGCCGCGCAACGGGACGCGCGGGTTGTGCTGCGGCGCGGGCGGTGCCCGGATGTGGATGGAGGAGCACACGGGCAAGAAAGTGAACATCGAGCGGACCGAGGAGGCACTCTCTACGGGCGCGAGCCGGATCGCGGTCGCGTGTCCGTTCTGCTACGTGATGATGGACGATGGCGTCAAGGAGAAGCAGCGCGACGAAGACGTCCGGGTGCAGGACATCTCCGAGGTGTTGCTCGATGCGGTCGAGCACG
>DATFPZ010000079.1:0-3328 GCA_035264545.1 Acidimicrobiia bacterium | reverse complement strand
GGATCGACGCGGTGGCGCCGCTGCTCGTAATCGACCCAGTCGACGAGCTCCGGCCTGTCTCCCACCGGGAACGTGAGCTGCACGAGGCCGCGCTTCCCTTCGAGCAGGCGGCTCACGCTGGGCCCGAGCTGGTCGGGGCAGTACAGGACGACGTCCCCGGGTCTGGCGCGGGCTTGGATCGCGTCTGCGGCCTGCCCCGCCTGGGTGCGGTTGTCGAGCACGACGCGGAGGACGCTTCCAATGCCGATGATCACCACGATGGCGAGCAGGACGGTCCGGATCCGCTTGTCGGCGAACACCATGATCCCGTACGCCACGACCAGGACGAACAACGGATAGAGGACCGACGTGTAGCGGCCGGCAAACGTGCCGCGCGTGACGAACGCGAACGCGCCGCCGAGCACGAGTGTCCCCATCCAGATCACTGCTTCAGCTCGGATGCCAGGGCGCGTCCGTGCGTCGAGCTCGATGCGGTACAGGTCGATCGCACGCCCGAACACGGCGACGATCACCAACGCGATCAGGACGACCAAATGGGCATACGCCTCCGAATGCTCGCCACCGGCGAAGTCGCGCAACGCGAACGCGAACGACGCCGTGATGAAGATCGGGTCGCCCCACGGGGTTCCTGTGTGCGCCGACTGGTACAGGAACGTCGGGATCCAAGGCAGGAACGTGATGAAACCGGCGACGAGCGCGACGAGGACCGCCCGTGCGGCGTGGCGCTGTTCGCCGTCGGTCCCCCGCCACGCCTGCCAGATCAGGAGCGCGCTCACCACCGCGAGCAGGTAGAAGGACCAGTAATGCGTGTACAGCAGCAGGCCGGTGATGAGCGCGACGACGGCCTGACGGCCGAGCGACGGGTGTTCGAGGAGTCGCCGCACGGCGAGGTACCCGACGGTCACGAGCAGCATCACGAGCGAGTACATCCGCGTCTCGGAGCCGAACCCGATCCCGAACGGCGACGACGCCAGGACGAGCACGGCGATCCAGGCACCGGTCCGGCCCGCCACGCGGCGGCCGGCGAACCACATCGGCACCAGCGTCACCACCGACAGGACACCGGACATCGAACGCACGGCGAAGTCGCTGGTGCCGAACACGTCCGTCCACGCGTGCAGCATGAAGTAGTAGAGAGGCGGCGCGCCGTCGTGGCGGAGCCATTCCGGAATGTCACCGTACGGCAGGCGGGAGATGTTGACCGACAGCGCCTCGTCGAGCCAGAGATCGCTGCTCGTGGCGAACCGAAGCACGACGCCAGCCGCGATCACGAGCACGGCCGCGGCCATCACCCACCGAGTGGGCGAGCCTTCGTCGGCCGAGGCGGCGCCGTCGGGTGGGCTGATGGCGCGCGCGGGCGCCTCCGAGGCCACCTTCATCGCCGGAACGGTAACAGCCGCGACCGGATCAGGCGGGTTCGTCCCGTTTCTTGAAGTCCCACCACTGGATCTCGACCATCAAGGGCAGCAGGTACCGCACGTAGAAGCTCGTGATCGCAAGCATGCCGTGGTCCGTGACCTCCCGGTCGACGATGTCGACGCGGTCGTCCCGGGTTCGGAACGCCTTGGCCCGGGCGAGCATGTCGTCGAGCTCCTGCTCGGTCTCGACCGACATGCCGAAGTGATCGAGCCGCGGGCATTCCATCGGCGGGTCGTCGGCGATCAGGAACACGAACTGCTCGTACGTGTACGCCGACAGGACGAGCTTCTTGCCGTCGACGGTCTCGGTCGGCAGCTCCTTCCAGCCGAAGACCTCGTCGTAGAAGCGCACGAGATCGCGCCGGCCGTCCTCGCCCAGGAGGTCGCTCGGGACGCTCATGGCCACGTGGTTGAACCGCGGCGTCCGGGTCGGGGTCGTCATCATGCGTCTCCGTTTCCGCGTTTCGTTTCCGTGCCGGGGGCGATGAGCACCTTGGCGGGAAGGTCGCCCGACACCAGCCGCTCGACTGCGTCGTAGAGCCCCTCGAGCGGGACGTCGTCGGACTCGATGAGGATGTCGGTCGGGAAGTCGGGTGAGGCGAGCAGCTCGAGCGCGCGTGGGAAACCGTCGGGGTCGTAGACGAAGGCGCCGGTGATCACGAGCTCGTTCAACAGGATGCGGTTGTTGTCGAACCGCGGCCAGGTCATGCCGGCGCCAACGAGCACGAGGCTGCCGCCCCGCTTCAGCTGGGCCAGCGCCGTCTCCATGGCCACGCCGTGGCCGGAGCATTCGAGCGCGACGTCGAAGGGATCGTCGACGAGGTCGAAGGGCATGCGCGGCTTGGGGAGGTCGTCGGGCGTGACGACGGTGGCACCGAGCCGCTTTGCCAGCGCCCGCCGGGTCGGGTGCGGCTCGCTCGCGACGATGTCGGTGACGCCGCGCGCTCTGGCGGCGGCGATGCTCAGCGCGCCGATCGGCCCGCACCCGGTCACGAGCACCCGCTGCCCCGCCACGACGCCGCCGCGCGTCAAGCCGTGCAGGGCGACGGCGAGCGGTTCGGCCAGCGCCGCCGCTCGCATCGACACGCCGGGAGGGACGCGCAGGATCTCGGCGTCGCGCACGCGCACGAAGTCGGCGAACGCACCCTGGAACTCGCCGACACCGGGGGTACTGCGCCCGGTGCAGAGTTGCGGTCGCCCGGCGAGGCAGTACTCGCACTCACCACACCGTTGCGCCGGTCCGCCCACGACCTCGTCGCCCGGTGACCACCCGGTGACGTCATCCCCCACCGCGACCACGCGTCCCGAGTACTCGTGACCGCCGATGCTGTTCGGTGCGCCCCACCCGTCCACGAACATGTGCAGGTCGCTGCCGCAGACCCCGCAGTGACTGACCTCGAGCAGCACGTCGTGGGGTCCGAGCTCGGGGACGGGGCGGTCCTCCACCGCGACGTCGCGCGGCCCGCGGTAGACCGCGGCGCGCATCGTTGCCGGAAGGGCTCCGGCCGTCTTCCCTGACACGAATGTCAGAGCGTAATAGGGTCCCGGCCGCGGCGGCGGCGGCTTCGCCGACCGTCGCCGCAAAGCCGGAGCCTGCGACGGCCACCGGCAACGGGGGGAATCGTGCGGAAGCTGCTCGTGGTGCTGGTCGCCTGCGTGCTCGGCGCGGCCGTCGTGCCCGTCGGCTTGGCCGGTGCCGCCACCGCGCCGCGGGTCGAGCCGAAGAACGACCTGCGGATCGTGACGATGAACATCCTGCACGGGATCACCTGCCCGAACGCTCCCGATGACTGCCAGGGCGACGACCGGATGGCGCTGCTCGGCCAGCAGCTCCAAGCGGCCAAGTGCCCGCCGGTCGTGGCACTGGAAGAGATCGCGCCGCGGACGTACGACCGTGTCGTGGCGGCCCC
>DATFPZ010000078.1:0-20981 GCA_035264545.1 Acidimicrobiia bacterium | reverse complement strand
GTGCTCGCCAACGAGGAGGTGACCGCCGAGGGACGCAGCGACCGCGGCAACCATCCCGTGTACAAGCGACCCCTCAAGCAGTGGATGCTGCGCATCACGAAATACGCGGAGCGACTCCTCGGCGATCTGGACCTGCTCGACTGGCCCGAGTCGATCAAGATCATGCAACGGAACTGGATCGGTCGAAGCGAGGGCGCCGACATCGTCTTCTCGGTCGAGGGCCATGACGACCTGGGCATCCGCGTGTTCACGACCCGGCCCGACACCGTGTTCGGCGCCACGTACATGGTCCTCGCGCCGGAGCTCGACCTCATCGACGAGATCGTCGCGAACGAGTGGCCCCGCGACACTCCCCTGGAGTGGCGCGGCACGTTCGGTCTCGACGTCTCGCCGGCGGAGGCCGTCGAGGCGTACCGCAACTTCGCATCGACCAAGACGGATCTCGAGCGGCAAGCGGAAGGAAGAGAGAAGACCGGCATCTTCATCGGCGCGTACGCGATCAACCCCGGCAACGACGCCCGCATCCCGATCTTCATCGCCGACTACGTGCTCGCCGGGTACGGCACCGGTGCCATCATGGCAGTCCCCGGTCAGGACCAGCGCGACTGGGACTTCGCGGAGGAGTTCGATCTCCCGATCATTCGCACCGTGCAGCCGCCGTCCGACTTCGACGGCGAGGCGTACTTGGGTGACGGGCCCGCGATCAACAGTGGCTTCCTCGACGGCCTGAACGTCGACGACGCCAAGAGCAAGATCACTGACTGGCTCGAGGAGACAGACAACGGCGCCGGCGCCGTTACCTACAAGCTCCGTGACTGGCTGTTCAGCCGCCAACGGTACTGGGGCGAACCTTTCCCGATCGTGTACGACGAGACCGGGCTCCCGGTCGCGCTGCCGGAGTCGATGCTGCCCGTCGAGCTGCCCGACATGAGCGACTTCCAACCTCGCATCGTGGCCGACGACGAGGAGACTCTGCCCGAGCCGCCGCTCGCGCGCGCCGAGCACTGGGTCACGGTCGAGGCCGACCTCGGCGAGGGCACGAAGACGTACCTGCGCGAGACGAACACGATGCCGCAGTGGGCGGGATCGTGCTGGTACTACCTGCGCTACCTCGATCCCACCAACGAGAACCGGATCGTCGAGCCCGAGGTCGAGCGCTACTGGATGCAAGGCGGCACGCGCGCGGGCGGCGTCGATCTCTACGTCGGCGGTGCCGAGCACGCCGTGTTGCACCTGCTGTACGCGCGCTTCTGGCACAAGTTCCTGCACGACCTCGGCCACGTGTCGACGCCGGAGCCGTTCGCGCGGCTGTTCAACCAGGGGACCATCACCGCGTACGAGTACGTCGACGACCGCGGCGTGTACGTCCCCGCGAACGAGGTCGACGAGCGTGACGGCAAGTACTTCTTCGAGGGGAAAGAGGTCACACGGCAGCAAGGCCGGATGGGCAAGAGCCGGAAGAACGCGGTGGCTCCCGACGACATCTACGCCGACTACGGCGCCGACACGCTGAGGCTCTACGAGATGTTCATGGGCCCGCTCGACGCCAGCCGGCCCTGGAACACGGCCGACATCGTGGGCGTGCACCGGTTCCTCCAGCGCTTCTGGCGCAACGCGATCGACGAGGAGACGGGCGCGATCCGTGTGTCGGACGCCTCCGCCGACGAGGACACGCGCCGCATCCTGCACCGGACGATCGATGCCGTCTGCACCGACATGGGCAAGCTCCAGTTCAACACGGCGATCGCGCGGCTGTTCGAGCTCAACAACCGGCTGACGGCAGTGGTGGGGGAGACCGGCGCCGCGCCGCTCGAGGTCGTCACGGCGATGACGCTGATGCTCGCGCCCCTCGCGCCGCACATGGCCGAAGAAGTGTGGTCCCGGCTGGGGCACGCCGAATCACTGGCGTACGCGCCGTTCCCCGAGCCCGACCCGGCCTACCTCGTCGTCGAGGAGGTCGAGATCGTCGTGCAAGTCGACGGGAAGGTGCGCGCCCGGGTCAAGGTCCCCGCCGGCGCTGGGGAAGCCGAGCACGAAGCGGCTGCGCGTGCCGACGACCGGATCGCCGCGCTCCTCGCCGGCGTCGAGGTCCTGAAGGTCATCATCGTGCCGGGGCGGCTGGTCAACTTCGTCACGCGGTAGCGGGTGATGCCGCGCCGGCTCGACGCCCCCGAGCGCGCGTCCTTCGACCACATCCCGACTGCAGACCTCGAGCGGGCGCGCCTCGTCCGTGTGCCCGTGCTCACGCCCGGCATCGCGGGAATGACGCTCGACCGGTGGATCCTGCTGCGGCGTGGTCACGAGCACGACCGTGACCTGATCGCCCACGAGCTCGTGCACGTGCGTCAGTGGCGCGAGCTCGGTGTGGTGCGGTTCCTTGCTCGCTACCTCGGCGCGTACGCCCGAGGACGTTGGCACGGGCTCGGCCACCGGGCCGCCTACGAGGCGATCCCGCTCGAGGCCGAAGCGCGGGTCGTCTCGGGGCGCTGACCACCCCTTTCCGAGCCCAGGCGAGCGCGCTACCGTCCCGTCCAGCACGGCGCTCCGAGCTTCCGCTTCCCCTTCCGCTTCCTCCGGTCTCTCTCGTCGCGCCCGGAGGTCGCCATGCCCGACTCGCCCCGCACCGACACGGTCGAGCGCGCCGCGCCCGACGCCGAGTTCTGGCGACCGTCCGAGCGTCGTGGGCAGCCGCCTGAGTTCCCGCCCCGACTGGGCGACTGGGGCGGTCCGCTCGAGCGGTTCATCGATCGCGTGCGCGAGGTGCGCGGCGATCCGCGCGTCGGGATCGCCGCGCTCCTCGTCGTCGCGGTCGCCGCCGGGTTCATCTGGTACCGGCTCGGCGCCGGTGACTCCGGTGAATCCGTGACGACCCGCCGCGCCCCGACCACCAGCGCTCGGACAGCGGGCTCGACTGCGGCGGGCAGCTCCGCGACCACCGGCAGCTCCTCGCGCGCCGCGAAGAAAGGTGAGCGCGTGACGGTGCACGTCGCCGGCGCGGTCACCAAGCCTGGCGTCTACGACCTCGACGCCAATGCGCGGGTCATCGACGCCATCGAGGCCGCGGGCGGGGGCGTGCCGGATGCCGATCTGAACCGGCTGAACCTCGCCGCCAAGGTCGCCGACGGACAGCGCGTGCTCGTGCAGCGCGTTGGCGAAGCGGCGCCGGCCGGGTCGGCGTCGCCCGGCGCGGGTAGCGGCGGGAGCGCCGATCCGTCGGGGCTCGTCAGCCTCAACAGCGCCACGCAAGCCGAGCTGGAGGCCCTTCCCGGTATCGGGCCCACGCTCGCCGAGGCCATCATCTCGGAGCGAGAACGGCGCGGCGGGTTCCGGTCGGTGAACGAGCTGCGTGACGTGCGCGGCATCGGCGAGAAGCGCTTCGCCGACCTGAAGGACAAGGTGACGATCTGAGGCGCGGTCATGCCTCGGGTCCCGTCTGCTTGGTGGCGGCGGTGGTCGCCGGCGCCCGCCTGGGTGAGCACCTCGGCGCCGGATCCGCAATCGCCGTCCTCGCGGTCGGGCTGCTCGGGGCGCTCGGCGCGCTGTTCCTCCCGAGGAGTCCGGCCCGGCTCGCGCTCGCGGTCGCCGCCGTCGCACTGTTGGCCACCGCGGCGATGCAACGTGCGCTCGACGGGCAAGCCCACTCACCGCTCACCGCGGCCAGGGACGCACGCGTGGCGGCGACCATCACGGCAACGCTCACCGCCGATCCCGACGGTGAGCGGTACAACGCGCACGTCCTCGTCCGCGTCGCACGGATCGATGCGCGCTCCGCCGGAGACCGCACGGTGCTCGTCACCGCCGGCGGCGACACCGCCGGCAAGCTGCGGCTCCTCGAGTCGGGCGACGCGCTGGTGGCATCGGGCTGGTTCCAACCGCTCACCGGCTATGACGAGCGACTCCGGTGGCGACACGCGGTTGCGAGCTTCGACGCCGTCGAGCTGCTCGCATTCGAGCCCGCCCGGTCGCCCCTGCACCGGGCGGCCAACGCGCTTCGTGCGCGGGTCCTCGCCGGGGGCCGCCACCTGGCGTCGACGGAGCGCGCCCTGATGGCGGGCTTCCTGCTCGGCGACACTCGCGAACTCCCTCGTGACGTCGAGGAGCAGTTCCGCGCGTCGGGCCTGACGCATCTGCTCGCAGTGTCCGGCGCCAACGTCGCATTCGTGCTCGCGCTGACGAGGCCGCTCCTGCGCCGTCTGCCCCTCCGGGCGCAGCTGGTCGCCGGCCTCGCCGTCCTCGTCGTGTTCGGCACGATGACGCGCTGGGAGCCGTCGGTGCTGCGCGCGTGCGCGATGGCGGCGTGCTCGATGACGGCGTTGTACCTCGGTCGCCCGACCGCCGGCGTGCGGGTCCTCGCGCTGGCTGTCGTCGCGCTCGTGCTCGCAGATCCGTTCCTCATCCACTCGATCGGCTTCCTCCTTTCCTGCGGCGCCAGCGCCGGCATCGCCGTGTTCGCGCCGGCGATCACGGCCCGCGTTCCCGGGCCGCACTGGCTCCGCGAGCCGCTCGGCGTGACGCTGGCCGCGCAGATCGGCGTTGCGCCGGTGCTCATCCCGGTGTTCGGTTCGGTGCCGCTTGCCGCGCTCCCGGCCAACCTGATTGCCGGGCCCATCGCGGGCCCGCTGACCGTGCTCGGCCTCGCGACGGGCATCACCGGGGGCATCGTCGAGCCCTGGTGGCCGGGCCTGGCCGCGTTGCTCCAGGCGCCGACCGGGCTCCTCGCCCGGGCCATGCTCACGGTGGCGGCGTTCTTCGCGCGGCTGCCAGTCGACGTCGACGGACGCGCCGCGTGGGCGATGATCGCGGTCGCGGCGCTCATGGGAGCGGCGAAGCTCTGGTCGGGGCGGCGCCATAACCTCCGAGTCGATGCGCTTTCGTCTCGGTGACCGCGTCCACGACGTCACCGACCGCGCCCTGGTCATGGGCATCCTCAACCGGACGCCGGACTCGTTCTTCGACGCCGGCGAGACGTTCGCGCTCGACGCACTCTTCCGCCGCGCCGAGCAACTCGTCGCCGAGGGTGCCGACGTGCTCGACGTCGGCGGGGTGAAGGCGGGGCCGGGGCCGGAGGTGACGGAGGCCGAAGAGCTCGACCGGGTCGTCCCCGCGCTCGAGGCCCTCCACACGCGCTTCGATACGCCGCTCTCGGTAGACACGTGGCGGGCGGCCGTCCTGGCGGCGGCGTGCGCAGCCGGCGCCGTGCTCGGCAACGACATCAGCGGCTTCGCCGATCCCGACTATCTCCCCACGGCGGCGAAGCATCGGGCGTCGGTCGTCGCCACCCACATCCGTCTCGCCCCCCGAGAGCCGGACCCCGAGCCCGGCTACGACGACCTCCTCGGCGAGGTAGGTACGTTCCTGCTCGCTCGGGCGGGCGCGGCCGAAGCTGCCGGTCTCGCGCGGGAACAGATCGCGCTCGATCTCGGGCTCGACCTCGGGAAGACCCCGGCGCAGAGCGCGGTCCTCCTGCGCGAGAGCGACGCGTTCGCGTCCCTCGGCTACACCCTGCTGCTGTCGGCGTCGAGCAAGCGCTTCCTCGGCGAGCTCCTCGACCTCGCCATCGACGACCGCGGCGACGCTTCGCTGGCGGCCGTCGCCTTCGGCGTCATGCACGGGTGCCGGATCGTGCGCGTGCACGACGTCGCCGGATCGGTCAGGGTGTGCCGGATGGTCGAGGCGGTGCAATTGTTCGAGCGTGACGGCGCGCGCGACCGGGGAATGAAATGAGCGCCGCCGTGTACCAGGTAACCGGGTCCGATCCGGTCTTGCGCGGCGAGGCGCTCGAGCAGCTCCTCGCCGAGGTCGTCGGTGACGACGATCGCACGCTCGCGGTCGAGGAGTTCACAGTGCCGGGCCGCGCTGCGCCCGGCGAGGCCGAGAGCGACGCCCCGAGCGGAGCGGAGGGCCGCGAGGAGCTCGTCGCCGCCGCGCTGAACGCGGCCCAGAGCCCGCCGTTCATGACCGGACGCCGCGTCGTCGTGCTGCACGAGGCCGGGAACCTGGGCACCGGAGACGTCGCGCCGCTGGCCGCCTACTTCGCCCGGCCGCTCGACACCACCGCGTTTGTCGTCGTCGGCGGGGGCGGGCGCTTGCCGAAGAGCCTCGGCGACGCCTTGAAGGCGGCGAAGGCCGTCAAAGTGGAGCCGGCCGCCGAGAAGACGGGCGACGTGCTCTCACAACACCTCGCCGACGCCGGGATCGAGCTCCGTCCCGCTGCGGCGAAGCTCGTCACGACGCACCTCGGTGAGGATGCCGGTCGCGTGCCGCAGCTGGTGGAGCTGTTCGCCGCCGCGGCTGGACCGGGTGCGACCCTCGACGTCGCCGACGTCGAGCCCTACCTCGGCGACGCCGGGTCGGTGCCCAACTACCAGCTCACGAACGCCATCGAGGTGGGCGACATGGCCGGCGCGCTTGCGACGCTGCGGCGGATGCTCACCGCACCCGGCCCCGGGCAGGGTCGGGCGATGCACCCGCTGCAGGTCATGGGCACGCTGCACTCGTACTACCGGCGGGTCGCGTCGCTCGACGACCCCCGCGTGCGCAGTCCTCGCGACGCGGTGGCGGCACTGGACGGTCGCATCAAGGAGTACCCGGCGCGCAAGGCGCTCGATCAGGCCCGGGCGTTGCAAACCGACGGCCTGCGCAAGGCCTTCGACTATCTCTTCGCCGCCGACCTCGACCTCAAAGGCGCGCGCGCGATTCCAGAGGACGCGGTGCTCGAGGTGCTGGTGGCCCGGCTGGCCGCGCTGTCGGGGCGTGCGAGGGGCGGGCCGATCGGGCGCGGGTCGCCGCGGCCGAGCGGTTCGCGGCGTCGCTAACTACTGCGCGGCGCCCGCTTCATCAAGCGGGACGTGCGACGGGCGGCCTGGTTCTTGTGCACGATGCCCTTCTCGGCCGCCTTGCCCAGCCGCTTCTGGGCGGCGCGGACCCGGTCGCCGGCGTCGTCGGCGCCCGCGTCGAGGCCCTCGGACGCCCGCTTGACGCGGGTCTTGAGCTCGGAGCGCGCGACCTTGTTGTGCATGCGCCGCCGCTCGTTCTGGCGGTTCCGCTTGATCTGGCTCTTGATGTTCGCCATGCGCGTCTCGAGATCCGTCGTTCCGGTGAGGGACCGGATCAGGCTAGCAGGGGACAGCAGACGGCGAAGCGAGCGAGCTCATTGGTCTTGTTCCCGACCCGATCCCGCGGTGCGTGAGAATGGCGAGGATGCTCCCTCTCGACTCCCAGCGCGCCCTCGCGATCATCAGTCACGTCGACCACGGGAAATCAACGCTCGCTGACCGCTTCCTCGAGCTGTGCGGCGCGGTCGACCCGCGGGACATGCGCGCCCAGTACCTCGACTCGATGGACCTGGAACGCGAGCGGGGGATCACGATCAAGGCGCAGAACGTCCGACTCCGCTGGAAGGACCACGTCCTGCACCTGATCGACACCCCGGGTCACGTCGACTTCAGCTACGAGGTGTCACGCAGCCTGGCGGCCTGTGAAGGGGTGGTCCTCCTCGTCGACGCGTCGCAGGGCATCGAGGCGCAGACCCTGGCGAACGCGTACCTCGCCGTCGAGCACGACCTGGTCGTCGTCGCCGCCGTCAACAAGATCGATCTCGCGGTCGCCGACCCCGATCGGGTCGCGGGCGAGATCGAGCGGGTGATCGGCATCCCCGCCGAGGAGGTCCTGCGCATCTCGGCGAAAACAGGCTCGGGCGTGCCGGAGCTGCTCGACGCGATCGTGGACCGCATCCCGCCCCCGAAGGGCGATCCCGACGCGCCCCTCCAGTCGTTGATCTTCGACTCGTACTACGACCCGTACCGCGGCGTCGTCAGTGCCGTGCGGGTGTTCAACGGCACGCTCGTCTCGGGCGCCCGGCTGAAATACCTCCAAGCCGACGCCATCCGCGACGCCGAGGAGATCGGTGTCCGTCTGCCCGATCCGACGCCGGTGGCGAGCCTCGGACCCGGTGAAGTCGGCTACCTGATCGCCGGCATCAAGGACGTCGGCCAAGCGCGCGTCGGGGAGACCGTGACGACCGCGTCGCAACCGGCGGCACCGCTCGAGGGGTACCGGGACCCCAAGCCGATGGTGTTCTGCGGCCTGTATCCCGTCGACGGCGACGCCTACGCCGACCTGCGGGAGGCGCTCGAGAAGCTCCGCCTCAACGACTCGTCGTTCACCTACGAGCCGGAGACGTCTGGCGCGCTCGGCTTCGGCTTTCGATGCGGGTTCCTCGGCCTCCTGCACATGGAGATCATCCGGGAGCGCCTCGAGCGCGAGTACGGCGTCGACCTCGTCGCCACGGCGCCCAACGTCGAGTACCTCGCCAACCTGACCGACGAGAGCGTCGAGATCGTCGACAACCCGTCGGCGATGCCTCCACCGAATCAGGTCGAGTCGATCGAGGAGCCGTACGTCGGGGTCACGATGCTCGCGCCGTCCGAGTACGTCGGCACGCTCATGGACCTCGCGCAGTCGCGCCGGGGCGAGATGAAGAAGATGGAGTACCTCTCCGAGGACCGGATCGAGCTCGTCTACGACATCCCGCTGGCCGAGATCGTGCTCGACTTCTTCGATCAGCTGAAGTCCCGCACCCGCGGCTACGCGAGCCTCGACTACGACCCCGCCGGCTATCGCCGCTCCGAGCTCGCGAAGGTCGACGTCCTGCTCAACAGCGTCCCCGTCGACGCGTTCTCGGCTGTCGTGCACCGTGACAAGGCCTACGAGTACGGGCGGCGCATGACCGAGAAGCTACGTGAGCTCATCCCGCGCCAGCTGTTCGACGTGCCCATCCAGGCGGCCATCGGCGGGCGCATCATCGCCCGCGAGACGGTCAAGGCCCGCCGCAAGGATGTGATCGCCAAGTGCTACGGCGGCGACGTCACGCGCAAGCGCAAGCTGCTCGAACAGCAGAAGGCGGGCAAGCGACGCATGAAGCAGATCGGACGGGTGGAGGTGCCCCAGGAGGCGTTCGTCGCCGCGTTGCGGCTGGCGGAGTAGGCAGGAGCGACGTGCGTATCTGAGCGACACCCTGTGTCGCTCAGATACGCATCATGTGCCCGGATCGCGCGGGAGGCCGAGGACGCGTTCGCCGATGATGTTGCGCTGGACCTCGGAGGTGCCGCCACCGATCGTCAGCGCCCGCGAGTACAGGAATCCCTCCGCCCAGGTCGGATCGGCGTCACCGAACGGACCCCGGTCGGTCAGCATGCCCGCGCTCCCGGCCAGGTCGACTGCCAGCGCCATCACGTGCTGGCCGTGCTCGTCGGCGAGCGCTTTTCGCACCGACGTCTCCGGGCCCGGCTCGAGGCCGCGCACCATCGCCGACACGGTCCGCAGCCGGATCAGGCGCAGCACCTCGGACTCGATGTAGAGCGCGGCGAGCTTCTGGCGGACCCGGGGGTCGGCTTGGCCGCCGTGGGCGCACACGATGTCGAGCAGCGTGTCGGCCGTCGGGCCCCTCCCCCACAGCGCCCCCTCACCGGACAGCGAGACCCGCTCGTTGCCGAGCGTCACTTTCGCCAGACGCCAACCGTCGTTCTCGTCGCCGACGATCTCGTCGGCCGGGATGCGGACGCCGTCGAGGAACACCTCGTTGAACATGGCGGTGCCGTCCATCTGCTTGATCGGCCGCACCGTGATGCCCGGTGCCCGCATGTCGACGACGAAGTACGAGATCCCCCGGTGTTGCTCGGCTGTCGCGTCGGTGCGGGCGAGCAGGATCCCGAACTGGGCGACGTGGGCGAACGTCGTCCAGACCTTCTGGCCGTGCACGACGTACTCGTCGCCGTCGCGCTCGGCGCGCGTCGTGAGCGAAGCGAGGTCGCTGCCGGCCCCCGGCTCGCTGAACAGCTGGCACCAGAGCTCGGCGCCGGAGAGGATCCCGGGGAGGTAGCGCTCCTGTTGCTCCTGGTTGCCGGCGACGAGGAGCGTCGGGCCGGCCCAGCCGATGCCGATCGGGTTGAGGGGGCGCGGCGCGCCGGCGGCGCGGAGCTCCTCGTCGATCACGAGCTGCTGCACCGGGCCGGCGTCGCGTCCGTAGGGCTTGGGCCAGTGCGGTGCGACGTATCCCGCCTCTGCCAGACGCACGTTCCAATCGGGCGGGAAGCGCCCGCCGGGCGCGTGCTCGCGAATGAACGCGCGGACTTCGTCGCGGTAGGTCTCCGCCTCTGCGGGCAGATCGAACTCCATTGGGCGCAGGCTACCTTCCGTCACTTTTGCCGCTTCGCGACTGCGGCTGATCCGCGACTCGGCCGGGTGCGAACTACTACGCAGACGACCCACCGGATCGGGGAATGTGAAGACGGGGGAGCTGCGGCTCGCGAGCGATGCGCAGCTCGTCGTGGCGATCGGGCGCTTCCGCCACGACGCGCTGTCCGAGGTCTACCGCCGCCACGCGCCCGCAGCCTTCGGGCTCGCTCGCCGCATCGTCGGCGATCCCGCGCGCGCCGAGGAGGTGATCCAGGAGGTGTTCCTCCGGCTCTGGAACGTGCCCGATCGCTTCGACGCGGCGCGGGGGTCCCTCCGCACGTACCTGCTGACGCAGACGCACGGGCGCAGCGTCGACGTGATTCGGGCGGAAGCGTCCCGTCGCGCGCGCGAGGAGCGCGACGCGCGCATGACGCCCGAGAGCAGCTACGACCTCGAGCGCGAGGTCTGGGACCTCACCCAGGCGGAGCACGTCCGCGATGCGCTCGGCCGTCTGAGCGAGGGCGAGCGGCGGGCGATCGAGCTCGCGTATTTCGGTGGTCACACCTACCGCGAGGTCGCCGTCCTGCTCGGTGAGCCCGAGGGGACGGTCAAGAGCCGGATCCGGTCGGGGCTGGGACGGCTGCGGGACGCGTTGGTCGACAGTGGGATCGCAGGGCCGTGGCGCGAGAGCTGAGTCGCCATGAGCTCGACGAGCTGCTGGGCGCGTACGCGCTCGACGCGGTCGATGACGACGAGCGCGAGCAGGTGGAGTCGTACCTCGAGCGCACCCCCGAGGCGCGTTCCCTCGTTGCGGACTACCGCGAGACGGCGGCGCTGCTCGCGCACAGCGGCACCGAAGCGCCGCCCGGGCTGTGGGAGCGCATCGAGCAGACGCTCGAGGAGGAGCCCCCGAAGCTCGCAACGCCACGCCCGGCGGGCGTGGTCGCGTTCGAGTCGCGCCGGGCGCGTCTCCGCCGACGGATCGCGGTGGCGGTCGCGGTCGCCGCCGCTGTCGTAGTAGTGGGCTCGCTCACGGCGAAGGTCGTGCAGCAAGACGACCGCATCGACGAGCTCGGCCGCGAGGCCGAGACCGGGTCCGTGCTCGCCGCCGCCGAGACGGCGGCACGGGACCCGCACGCCGCCCGGGTGACGCTGTCCTCGACGGACGGCGCGCTCGAGGCCCGCGCCGTGTACCTCCCTGACGGCGATGGCTTCCTCGTCGAGAACAACCTCCGGCCGCTGCCCCCGGACCGGACGTACCAGCTGTGGGCGCTCCTGGGCGATCCGGGCGCGGAGCGGCCGATCTCGGCCGCGGTCCTCGGCCCGGACCCGGGAGTCACCGCATTTCGGGTGCAGGGCCCGGTCGCCGGGTTCGCGATCACCGACGAGCAGTCCCCCGGCGCGGTCTCGCCGAGCAACCCGGCGATGATCCAGGGCGCCGTGACCTGAGCGGCAGTCGCCCGACCGCCGTTGGCACTCGGTAGAATCGAGTGCTAACAGGCGAGCACCGGGCCGGTTCGCGCCGCGCGCGGGCCGGAACCCGGGCCGAGAGGTCGATGTCCGATGGCACCGATGGGGTCGATGGGATCGATGGATTCGACGGATCTGGACGAACGGAAAGCCGCGATCCTGCGGGCCGTGGTCGAGGAGTACGTCGAGACGGCGGAGCCCGTCGGGTCCCAGCGGGTTGCCCGCTCCCGCAAGCTCGGCGTGTCGAGCGCGACCGTTCGGAACGACATGACGGTCCTCGAGCGGGAGGGGTACATCACCCAGCCGTACACCTCGGCAGGCCGCATCCCGACCGATCTGGGCTACCGCTACTTCGTCGACCACTTCACCAGGGAAGGGGCGCTGCGCGTCACCCAGCGGCGGGCCGTGGCGGAGTTCTTCGAGTCCGCCCACCGGGCGCTCGAGGACCTCCTGCACGAGACCAGCCAGCTGCTGTACCGGGTCACCGACCACACCGCGATGGTGGTCGGCCCCCAGCCCGAGGTCGCCCAGGTCCGCGGCGTCCAGCTTGTGACGCTGCATCCGGGCGTCGTGCTCGCGGTGGCGGTGCTGTCGAACGGGGCCGTTGAGAAGTACACCCTGGAGTTGCCCGACGAGCCCGACGAGGCGCAGGTCGCCGCGGCCGCCGCCGCCCTCGAGGGGCAATGGAACGGGTGCGCGTTCAACGAGCTTCCCGAACCCCGACCCAGCGGCGACGACGGCATCGACCGGCTTGCACACGCGGTCCGCGGCGCGTTCGGCCAGCTCGTCGCCGAGCGGGCGCTGGAGATGTTGTACGTCGGCGGCACGAGCCGCCTTGCGGCCGAGCAGGAGTCGTTCGCGACCGCCGAGAGCGCGACCCATTTGCTCGAGCTGCTCGAGCACCAAGTGGTGGTCGTCTCGCTCGTGCGCAACTTGCTGGACCAGGGTGTCAATGTGAGCATCGGCTCCGAGAACGAGATCGAGGAGCTCCGCGATTGTGCGATCGTGCTCGCGCCGTACCAGATCGAAGGTGAGCTCGCGGGCACCGTGGGTGTGCTCGGGCCGACCCGTATGGACTACCGCCGGACGATCGGCGCCGTCGCCGCTGTCTCTCAGCAACTCGGCCGCCTCCTGACACGGGTGGACTGACGTTGCCCCGTAGCTACTACGAGGTCCTCGGCGTGTCGCCGCAGGCGACGGAGGCCGACATCAAGCGCGCGTACCGCGCGCTCGCGCGCCGGTATCACCCGGACTCGAACCCTGACGACCCCGACGCCGACGCCCACTTCAAAGAAGTCACGATCGCCTACGAGACGCTGAGCGACCCCGAGCGGCGCCGCCGGTACGACGTCTTCGGAGCGGACGGCGCGCCCAGCGCTCGGCCGGGGGCGGGGCAGGCCGGCGACGCCTTCGGGCTCGGGGACCTGTTCGACGCCTTCTTCAGTGGCGACGCCTTCGGCGGCCGGCGGGGGCCGGGGGGGCCACCCCGAGGCTTCGACGCCGAGGTCGCCGTCGAGCTCACCCTCCGGGAAGCTGCGTTCGGTGTCGTCCACCCGGTGGAAGTCCGGCTGCCCGTCACCTGTGAGCGCTGCGACGGATCCGGGTGCGAGCCCGGCACGCACCCGTCGCGCTGCGACACGTGCGGGGGAACGGGCGAGGTGCGCCAGGTGCGACGCTCGATCCTCGGCCAGATGGTCACGGCGTCGCCGTGCCCCGCCTGCGACGCCACCGGAAGCCGCATCCTCTCGCCGTGCCGGGACTGCCGGGGGGAGGGGCGCGTCCAGGCGCTCCGGCGCATCGACGTCGAGGTGCCCGCCGGGGTCGACAGCGGACAACGGCTTCGACTGCCCGACCGCGGCCCGGCCGCGCCACGCGGCGGCATCGCCGGCGACCTGTACGTCACAATCGCGGTTGCGCCGCACCCCGAGTTCGAGCGCGAGGGCAACGACCTCGTGCACGTGCGCAGGGTCTCGTTCACGCAAGCCGCGCTCGGCGCCGTGTTCACGATCGAGACGCTCGACGGCGACGAGGAGGAGATCCTCGTGCCGCCCGGGGCGCAGCCGGGCCAGGTGCTGCGGCTCAAGGGCAAGGGGGTGCCGTCGCTGCACGGCCGCCGCCGCGGCGACCTGCTCGTGCGTCTCGACATCGAAGTCCCGGCGAGGTTGCGCCCGGAGGAGGAAGAGCTGCTCCGCCAGCTCGCCGAGCTGCGTGGCGAGGAAGTCGCGCCACCCGATCGCGGGTTCTTCGACCGGGTGCGCTCCGCCTTCCAGTAGTGACGCGATTCGCGGCCCTGTACCCGGCGACCGCACACACGTTCCTGCCCGCGCTCGACGAGGACGTCACTCTCGACGACGAGGCCGGGCATCACCTGAGCCGAGTGCGGCGCGTCCGCGCCGGCGAAACACTCACCGCCGCTGACGGCGACGGGCGTTGGCGCCCCTATGCCGTCGTGAGCGTTCGATCCGGCGCGGTCGATCTCCACGCGCAGGGCGCGCCGGTGGTCGAGCCGCCGCTCGAGCCGCGCCTGGTCGTCGCGTTCGCGCTCACGAAGGGAACGAAGCCCGACCTCGCCGTGCAGAAGCTCACCGAGCTCGGCGTCGACGGCGTCACGCTGCTGTCGACGCGTCGTTCCGTCCGCCGTTGGGGTGGGAGCCGCGCCGACGCAGCCGTCGCCCGCCTGCGCCGGATCGCGCGGGAGGCGGCGGCCCAATGCCGACGGGCCCGGTTGCCCGAGATCGATGGCGTGTTGCCGGTGACGGAGCTGCGCGGCCGCCCCGGGCTCGTCGTCGCCGATCCCGCCGGCGAGGAGCTCGAGCGCCTACACGTTCCACCCGGCGGCGAGTGGGTGCTCGTCGTGGGGCCCGAGGGCGGATTCGATCCCGACGAGGCGGCGGCGCTGACGTCGCCTGGCCAATCCGAGGATGACGAGGGGCCGACCCGGCTGCGGCTCGGACTCCATGTCCTGCGGGCGGAGACGGCCGCGATCGCCGGCGCCGCAGTGCTGGCCACGCGGCGCGCCATACGGGAGGACCCATGACGGGGTATTCTCACTCTGCGCAAACTTGTGGCAGCGATGGCGACCACGCAGCGTGATATTGGTGACGCAGAGTGATACCCGGGGGCACGGAATCTCGGTCCGGATGGAACGAGAGGGGCGAGAGGGGCACGGTGTGACCATGAGCGGGCCAGTGGTGGGCGAGCGGCTGCGCTCGATCCGGCGCCAGAAGGGTCTGTCATTGCACGACGTGGAGGCGCGTTCGGGCATGGAGTTCAAGGCTTCTGTGCTCGGCGCGTACGAGCGGGGCGAGCGTGCGATCTCCGTGCCGCGCCTCCTGCGACTGGCCGAGATCTACCAGGTCCCGGGCGACCAGCTCCTGCCGCGGACCGCGGACGTCGACGTCGACCCCGCGCACCATGACGACAGGTTCGAGGAGGGCTTCACGATCAACCTCGTGCGCCTGCGCGAGCTCGACGACCCCGAAGCGTCCGTGCTGTCGCGCTACGCCGAGACGATCCAGCTCCAGCGGCAGGACTTCAACGGCCGGTTGCTCACGATCCGCCGCGACGACCTGCGGGTCCTCGCCGCCGTGCTCGGCCGCCGCGCCGAGGACCTCGCACGGCGACTCGACGAGCTCGGCCTGCGCGCCGGCACCTGAGCCGTTTCTCGACCGGACACCGCCCACTTTTCTGGCGCCGTCGCAAGCTCCGGCTCTGCGGCGACGGTCGGCAAAGCCGCCGTTCGCCGCACCCAGGGCTACGATCGCGGCGACGTGGCCTCGCCGTCGCCGACTCAGGTCAAGATCCTCGTTCCGGGCAACCATCTGATGGTGGGCCTTCTCGGTCAGCGTGACGAGCTCCTCCGTCTGGTCGAGGGTTCCTTCCCGGTCGAGATCCACGTGCGCGGCAACGAGATCACCGTCACCGGCGACGCCTCGGAGGCCGAGCGCGTCGGCCGCCTCTTCGAGGAGATGGTGATCCTTCTGGAGCAGGGGCACAGCCTCGATCGCGAAGGAGTGGGACGCAGCATCGAGATGCTCAAGGCTGATCAACGCCCCACTGACGTCTTCACGACCGAGGTTCTGCGCGGCCGCAAGACCGTCCGGCCGAAGACCTCGGGCCAGAAGGCGTACGTCGATGCCGTCCGCGAGCACACGGTCACGTTCTGCATCGGGCCGGCGGGTACGGGCAAGAGCTACCTCGCGGTCGCGCTGGCCGTGCAGGCGCTCCAGGCGAAGCAGATCAACCGCATCATCCTCACGCGCCCGGCGGTCGAGGCGGGCGAGCGGCTCGGCTTCCTGCCCGGGGACATCCTCGCCAAGGTCGATCCGTATCTCCGTCCGCTCTACGACGCGCTCTACGACATGCTCGACCCCGAGGTCGTCACCAGGCTGATGGACCGCGGCGTCATCGAGGTCGCGCCACTCGCGTTCATGCGGGGCCGCACCCTGAACGACTCGTTCATCATCCTCGACGAAGCGCAGAACACCACGCCCGAGCAGATGAAGATGTTCCTGACCCGACTCGGGTTCGGCTCGAACATCGTCGTGACCGGTGACGTCACCCAGATCGATCTCGCCGAAGGGCGCGGGCGATCCGGTCTCCTCGTCGTGCGCGACATCCTCGAAGGCATCAACGGCGTCGCCTTCGTGCAGCTCGGCTCGGCCGACGTCGTCCGCCACAAGATCGTGCAGGACATCGTCGACGCCTACGAACGCGACGAGAGCCGCCGATGACGGCAATCAGGCGCGGCGCATGAGGACGGTGTTCGGCGCCGACGAGCAGTCCGAGGTGGAGGTGGACGTCCTCCGCTGGGTGAAGCTCGCCCGCATGGTGCTCGACCAGGAGCGGGTACCCGAGGAGTCCGAGATGTCGGTGATCTTCGTGGACGAGCAGGCGATGTCGGACCTCCATGAGCGCTTCCTCGGTGGCAGCGGGCCGACCGACGTGCTGGCGTTCCCGATGGACGACGACGTGGCTCCGGGAGGCCGCCAGCCCGACCAGGGCGGGCGCGGCCCGGGCTCGCCGGCGGAGGCCGCCGATCCGCCCACCGTGATCGGCGACGTCGTGGTGTGCCCGCAGGTGGCCAGGCGCCAGACCGACGGGCGGGGATCGCTCGACGACGAACTGGCGCTGCTCGTCGTCCACGGTGTCCTGCATCTGCTGAACTACGACCATGCCGAGGACCAGGAGTCCGAGGCGATGAGAAAGCGGGAGCGCGAGCTGTTGGCGCAATTCCGGGAGCTCGAGCGGGAAGAGGGACGGTGACCGCGGGTCCAGATACCGGCGTGACATGACCGGAGCGGACTGGCTACTCGTCGCGGCGATCGTCGTGCTGTTCCTCGCGTCGATCTGGCTGGCCCTGATCGAGACCGCGTTCACGCGCATGAGCCGCGTCCGGGCCCTGGCGCTCGAGGAGGACGGTCACCGCGGCGCCGGTCGTCTGGCGCGCATGCTCGAGCACCCCGAGCGGACGCTGAACGTCGTCTACTTGCTCGCCCTGTTCTGCCAGCTCACGACCGGGTCGCTCGTCGGATTCGTGCTGAGCCGCGCCGTCGGCGCCTGGGGATTCGTGATCGGCATCGTGTTGCAGTTCGTGCTGTTCTTCGTGATCGGCGAGGTCGCGCCCAAGACGTACGCGCTCCAGCACACCGACGGTGCGGCGTTGCGGAACGCCCGGCTGCTCGCCTTCCTCACGAGCTTCCCGCCGCTCCACTACGCGTCGAGCGCGCTGATCGGACTCGCCAACCTCCTCATCCCCGGTCGCCAGCCCAAGGAGGGCCCGTTCGTCTCCGAGGAGGAGATCCGGACCATGGCCGACGTCGCCGCCGACGAGGAGGCGATCGAGCGCGACGAGCGCAAGCTGATCCACTCCATCTTCGAGTTCGGCGACATGGTCGTCCGCGAGGCGATGACGCCGCGTACGGACATGGTGTCGATCTCGGCGGACGACACCATCGAGGAGGGCATCACCGGTGCGATCGAGGGCGGGTTCTCGCGGATTCCTGCCTACGAGGAGACGACCGACAACATCGTCGGTCTCGTGTTCCTCAAGGACCTCGTGGCGCTCGCCCGCGCCAGCAAGCGGAACGAGCCGATCCGAACCGCGCTCCGCGAGGCGGTGTTCGTGCCGGAGCAGAAGCGGGTGGCCGAACTGCTGCGCGAGATGCAGACCAAGCAGTTCCACATGGCCATCGTGATCGACGAGTACGGGGGAACGTCCGGTCTCGTGACACTCGAAGACCTCCTCGAGGAGATCGTCGGCGACATCGCCGACGAGTACGACATCGAGGAGCCGAGTGTCGAACACCTTCCCGGTGGAGCGTTGCGCGTCCCAGGCGGCACCTCGATCGACGACGTCAGCGACGAGCTCGGGATCGAGCTTCCCGACACGGAGTGGGACACCGTCGGCGGGCTCGTGTTCAACCTGCTGGGGCACGTGCCCGAGGAAGGCGAGTGCGTCCGCTTCCAAGGACTCGAGTTCCGCACCGAACGGGTCAAGGGGCGCCGGATCGTATCCGTGCACATTCGACCCTCGCCCAGCGCCGCCGAGCCCGTCGGCGCAACGTGACGGAGGGGTTCCGCAGTGGCTTCGTGACCCTCGTCGGCCGGCCGAACGTCGGCAAGTCGACGCTGCTCAATCAGCTCGTCGGCTCGAAGGTCGCGATCGTCTCCGACCGCCCGCAGACCACCCGCACCGCGATCCGCGGCGTGCGCACGGCACCCGGCGACCAGATCGTGTTCGTCGACACTCCCGGCATCCACAGGCCGCGGACACCGCTGGGCGAGCGGACGAACGAGCGCGCGGTCGCGACTCTCGGCGAGGTCGACGTCGTCTGCCTCCTCGTCGAGGCTGACGCCCCCATCGGCGCCGGCGACCGGTTCGTCGCCGGCCTCGTGCATCAGGTCCGGACGCCGAGGCTCCTCGTCGTGAACAAGATCGACCGGGCCGGGAAAGCCGCGATCGTCGAGCACCTGGCCACCGCGGCGCGCGACCTCGGCGACTTCGATGCGTACCTCCCCCTTTCCGCGCGCACCGGCGACGGGATCGCAGCGTTGCTGGGCGAGATCCAGATCCGGCTGCCCGAGGGTCCGCGGTACTACCCGGAGGGCACCGTCAGCGACCAGCCCGAGACGTTCGTCGCCGCCGAGCTCGTGCGCGAGAAGCTGCTCGCGGTGGCCCGCGACGAGCTTCCGCACTCCATCACCGTGTCGGTGGAGGAGCTGGAGGACATCCCCGGCGCCGACGTCGACGACCCGCAGGATGGGATCCTGCGGCTGCGGGCGGACATCAGCGTCGAGCGCGACTCGCAGAAGGGCATCGTCATCGGGCGGGGTGGGCGCGTCCTGAAGGACGCCGGCACCGCGGCCCGTCAGGAGCTCGAGGCGCTCCTCGGCGTGCGCGTCTATCTCGAGACGCGTGTGCGGGTCGAACGCGACTGGCAGCGTCGCGCCCACGCCCTCGATCGCCTCGGGTACTGAAACCGCTGGTCACAGCGCCTGTCCGAGTTGTTCCCACGCAGAACGCCGGGGATAGGCTCCGATTTTGAGGTCCCCCGGCCGCGAGGCCGCCCGAGCACGAGGCGCCCGAGCAATTACCGGACACGTGATCGGAAGTGGAGGATGAGGCGCTTCACGTCGCGAGCAAAGCGATGGGTGGGCCCGGCGGTCGTCCTCGGCCTGTCGTCGTTGCTCTTCGCGGCCTGCTCCGCCGAGGACAACGGGCAGAACTCGTTGAAGCCCGAGGGTCCTCAGGCCGACAAGATCGACCGGCTGTTCATCCCCGTCTTCTGGATCTCGGTCGTGATCGGGGTCCTCGTCCTCGGCGCCGTCGTCGTGTTCGCGCTGCGCTTCCGGTACCGGAGCGGCAAGAACGAGAACCCGAAGCAGATCCACGGCAGCACGCCGCTCGAGATCGGCTGGACGATCGTCCCTGCGCTCATCCTCGCCGTCGTCGCCGTCCCGACGATCATCACGATCTTCGACCTGAACAAGGAGCCGACCGGCGACGTGGTCAATGTGACCGCGATCGGGAAGCAGTGGTGGTGGGAGTTCAAGTACCCCGAACAGGACGTCATCACGGCCAACGAGCTCGTGATCCCGGCGGGTCGGCCTGTGCGGGTGAACCTCACCGCCTGCGACGAGTCCCTCCCGAACAAGTGCAACGTGATCCACAGCTTCTGGGTCCCCGAGCTGAACGGGAAGCGGGACGTCGTCCCGGGACGGAAGACGTTTACGACGATCGAGGCCGACAAGCCCGGCACATACCTCGGCCAGTGCGCCGAGTACTGCGGACTGTCGCACGCAAATATGCGCTTTCGCGTGATCGCGAAGGAACCGCGAGAGTTCGACCGCTGGGTCGGGGAGCAGCAGCAAGGCCCGGCGGTTCCCTTCCAGGTCGGCACGGGTGCTCAGACCCAACCCGCCGGCCCCACCCAGGAGCTCATGAGCACGAAGTTCCAATGCACGAACTGCCACTCGGTGGGGGACTCGAAGGTGAGCAGCTACGGCCCGAACCTCACCCACCTCGCCAGCCGTACCACCTTCGCGAGCGGCTACTACGAGCTGACCCGCGACCGGCTCGTCGATTGGGTGCACAACGCGCCGGGGCTGATCCCGATGCAGTCGAAGGCGTGCCGGGACCCGGGCGAGCCGGCGGCGGGGAAGTGTGTGGGCATGCCGTCGTTCAGCCGCGATACTCCGGCTGGGCAGCCGACGATGACGCAACAGGAGGCCGAGCAGATCGCCGACTACCTCCTCCAGCTCAAGTGAACGAGCGCGCGGGAGAGCCCCGATGACGGCCGTCTCCGACACGGTCCAGGCGCCGGCGCGCCGCCTGCGCGTCCTCCGACGCCCGCAGGCGACGACCGGCTTCTGGAGCTGGTTCACGACGATCGACCACAAGAAGATCGGCATCATGTACGGGACGACCGCCGTAGCCTTCTTGGTGATCGGCGGGGTCGAGGCGCTCCTGCTGCGGCTCCAGCTGGCGGGCCCGAACGGCAGCCTGTTGACGGCGGCGCAGTACAACGAGCTGTTCACGATGCACGGCACCACGATGGTGTTCCTGATGGGGATGCCGCTCGCGGTCGCGTTCGGCAACTACCTGATTCCGCTCCAGATCGGCGCCCGCGACGTCGCCTTCCCGCGTCTGAATGCCTTCGGTTACTGGGGCTTCCTCATGGGCGGGCTCTTCATCTACTCGAGCTTCTTCATCGGCAGCAGCGCACCGAACGGCGGCTGGTTCGGCTACACGCCGCTGACGAGCACTCCGATCGGCCGCGGCTTCCTTCCCGGGCACGGCCCCGACTTCTGGGCCGTCGGCCTGATCATCCTCG
>DATFPZ010000077.1:0-3252 GCA_035264545.1 Acidimicrobiia bacterium | reverse complement strand
AAATACGCCAACTGGGCGTCGGAGAATCCGAGCCGCTTCGCCCGGCGCCAGTCGCGGCGCGTCGCGCCGCCGAACGAGACCGTGGCGAGGCGGAAGCGCTCCTCGACGATCTGGAGGATCCCGTCGAGGAACCACGGATCGACGCCAGTGGCGGCGGCGAGCCGCTCGACTGGCACGCCCCGCCGGAGCGCCGCCTCGAGCGCGAACACACGATCCGGCGTCGGCACGGCCGCACCGCGTACGAGATCGTCGTCGCTGGACTCCCCCAGCGGCTCCTCGCCCGGGTCGCAGTTCAAGCCGAGGCGTCCCGTCTCCAACGACCGGATCGCCTTCTGGAGCGACTCGGGGAACGTGCGGCCGATCGCCATCGCCTCGCCGACCGATTGCATCATCGTCCCGAGTGTCCCCGTCGCTCCGGGCAACTTCTCGAACGCCCACCGCGGGACCTTGGTCACGACGTAGTCGATGGTGGGCTCGAACGACGCCGGCGTCTCGCCCGTGATGTCGTTCATGACCTCGTCGAGCCGGTAGCCGACCGCGAGGCGAGCTGCGATCTTGGCGATCGGGAACCCTGTCGCCTTGCTCGCGAGCGCGCTCGATCGCGACACGCGCGGGTTCATCTCGATGATCTGCTGCCGCCCGTCGGCCGGGTTCACCGCGAACTGGATGTTCGAGCCGCCGGTGTCGACGCCGATGCGGCGGATGCACGCGAAGGCGGCGTCGCGCATCCGCTGGTACTCCACGTCGGTGAGGGTCTGCGCAGGCGCGACGGTGATCGAGTCGCCGGTGTGCACCCCCATGGGATCGAAGTTCTCGATCGAGCACACCACGACGACGTTGTCGGCGTGGTCGCGCATGACCTCGAGCTCGAACTCCTTCCACCCCACCACTGACTGCTCGATGAGGATCTCCGTGACAGGGCTCGCGGCCAGGCCGCGTTCGGCGATCTCGCGCATCTCGTCCGCCGAGTGGGCGACGCCGGTGCCACCGCCGCCGAGGATGAACGACGGCCGCACGATCAACGGGTACCCGACCTGCTCGGCGATCTCCATGGCGTCGCCGAGCGTGGTCGCGAAGCCGGACCGCGGTACCGCCAACCCGATCTCCTCCATCGCCGCCTTGAACTCGTGGCGGTTCTCGGCGACCCGGATCGCGTCGACACTGGCGCCGATGAGCTCGACACCGAACCGGTCGAGCACGCCGGCGTCGTGGAGCTCGACGGCGAGGTTCAGCGCGGTTTGGCCTCCCAACGTCGGCAGCAAGGCGTGCGGACGCTCGCGCTCGATGACCCGCGTGAGGCTGGGCGCGTCGAGCGGCTCGACGTACGTCGCCGCTGCGAACTCGGGATCGGTCATGATCGTCGCCGGGTTCGAGTTCACGAGGACGACCCGGTAGCCCTCGGCCTGGAGCACCTTGCACGCCTGCGTTCCCGAGTAGTCGAACTCGCACGCCTGGCCGATCACGATGGGCCCGCTGCCGACGATGAGGATCGTCTCGAGGTCGTCGCGGCGGGGCACGGGCCTATCCCTCTTCCGTCATTGCGGCGCCCGCCATGAGGTTGGTGAACGTGTCGAACAGGTAGGACGCGTCGTGCGGGCCGGGCCCGGCCTCGGGGTGGTACTGGACCCCGAACGCGGGCGCGTCGAGCACGCGGAAGCCCTCGACGACACCGTCGTTCAGGTTCACGTGGGTGAGGGCAGCGCCCCGCAGCGTGTCGAGGTCGACGGCGTAGTTGTGGTTCTGGCTGGTGATCTCCACCCGCCCCGTCGACTCGTGGCGCACAGGATGGTTCGCGCCGTGGTGACCGAACCGCAGCTTGAACGTCTGCGCGCCCAGCGCGAGCCCGAGGATCTGGTGGCCGAGGCAGATGCCGAACACGGGCACCTCGCCGAGGAGGCCGGCGACGGTGTCGGCCGCGCCCGTGACCGCCGCCGGGTCGCCGGGCCCGTTGGACAGGAACACGCCGTCGGGGCGACGGGCGAGCACGTCGGCCGCCGGGGTCGACGCCGGCACCACCTCCACGAAGCAGCCCACGGCGGCGAGGTGGCGGAGGATCGTCGCCTTGATGCCGAAGTCGTAGGCGACGACATGGAACACGGCGGCCGGATCGCCCGCGGTGTACGGCTGCTCGGCCGTGACGCCGGCGACGAGATCGATGCCGTCGGTCGTGACCGCTGCCGACGCCGCCGCGCGCACGGAGGACTCGTCGGTGCCGAACGCGCCCGGCAGCGCGCCCGCCTCGCGGAGGTGACGCGTGAGCCGGCGGGTGTCGATGCCGGCGATGCCCGGGACGCCGTGCCGGCGCAGGAAGTCGTCCAGGCTCTCGGTCGCGCGCCAGTTGCTGGGGCGGCGGGCCAGCTCCCGTACCAGGACGCCGGCGCAGAACGGCCGGCGGCTCTCGACGTCGTCGGGATTCACGCCGTAGTTGCCGATGTGCGGGTACGTGAAGGTGATCATCTGCCCGGCGTACGACGGATCCGTGAGGATCTCCTGGTAGCCCGACAGCGCCGTGTTGAACACGACCTCGCCCGTAGCGACGCCCGACTCGGGCGCGTGTCCGACGGCCTCGCCCTCGAACGCCGCCCCGTCGGACAGCACGAGGAGCGCGTCCCGGGTCATCGCTGCGCGATGCCGTCGACGACCACCGGCTCGCCCCGCAGCACCGTGTGACGCACCCGACCCGTGAGCTTGCGGCCGGCGTAGGGCGTGTTGCGCGACCGGCTGGCCAGCCGGGCCGGGTCGACCTCCCACCGGACGGCGGGGTCGACGACGCACAGGTTGGCGGGCCGGCCGGGCTCGATCGGCCCTCCGTGCCCGTCGAGACCCGCGATCGCGGCCGGCTGCCATGAAAGGCACGCCAGCGCGTCGTGGAGGGCGAGGACGCCCGGCTCGACGAGCTCGGTGAGCGTGAGCGCGAACGCGGTCTCGAGACCGAGCATGCCCGGCGGCGCTTCCTCGAAGGGACGCTCTTTCGCCTCGGGCACGTGCGGGGCGTGGTCGGTGGCGATGACGTCGATCGTGCCGTCGGCAAGCCCCGCCTTGACCGCTGCCACATCGGCGTCGGTGCGCAGCGGCGGATGGACCTTGAACGCGGGGTCGAACGTCCGGCACTCGGCGTCCGTGAGCGTGAAGTGGTGCGGCGCGACCTCGGCCGTGACCGGGACGCCCCGGTCCTTCGCGTCGCGCACCAGGTCGACGGCGGCCGCGGTCGACAGGTGGAGGAAATGGACCGGCGCACCGGTGAGCTCGGCG
>DATFPZ010000076.1:0-5675 GCA_035264545.1 Acidimicrobiia bacterium | reverse complement strand
ATCGGCAACCGGGCGCGGGTCAAGGTGGCGAAGAACAAGGTCGCCCCGCCGTTCAGGATGGCCGAGTTCGACATCATGTACGGCAAGGGCATCAGCCGCGAAGGCTCGCTGCTCGACGTCGGCATCGATCTCGGCATCGTCAAGAAGTCCGGCGCGTGGTTCACCTATGAGGGCGAGCAGCTCGGCCAGGGCCGCGAGAAGGCGAAGCAGTTCCTGACCGAGAACCTCGACCTGATGTTCGAGATCAGCGAGAAGGTCAAGGACGCCGTCGGCATCGAAGAGGTCCCGGTCGAGCCCGAGGCCGTGGACGCGGACAGCGGCGGCGAGTCGCCCAACGGCAGGGGCAATGGCAGCGGGAGCGACAACGGCAAGGCCAACGGTCGCTCGAGCAACGGCAAGCGCGCCAAGGAAGACGCCGAGACCCTCGAGATCGACAGCTGAGGACGCAGACGCCGGAGGCACGCGTGTGGGGGGCGGTCGCGTATCGCCCCCCACACCACCTCGCGTGCTCCACCCGTTAGACCACGCCGCGCACGATCGCAGCGACGCCGGCGATCGTGACGACGACCAGGACGGCGGGGCGGAGGCTGCGCTCGCCGACGACTCGCGTCACGAGAGTGCTGCAGGCGAGCCCGATGAGCAGGGCTGGTGCGAGCGCCAGCGCGAGGAGCAACTGCCAGCCGTGCACCTCGCCGGCCGAGGCCAGCGCAACGAACGACATGACGGCGCCGACCAGGAAGGCGCAGGCGAGCGTCGCGCGGATCGTGTGCCCGGGATGGCGTTGATAGAGCAGCGCAAGCGGCGGCCCGTCGATGGCCGCGGTGGTCCCGAGGACGCCGGCCGTCGCGCCCGCGCTCATCGCGGTCTCGCGGTTCACGGGCACGTGGCCCGCCAGGACGCTCAACAGCACGCCTGCGAGCACGGCGGAGCCCGCGAGGGTGGACAGCAGGTCGCCGGACACGAGGGCGACGATCAGCACGCCGACGACCGTGCCCGGCACTCGGCCGAGGACGATCCATGCCAGGCCCGGCCAGTCGACGCCGTGCCACTCGCGTGTCGCCATGGTCACGGTGAGTGGGACACCGAGGGCGACGAGCGCGCCCGGGACCGCCTCCGGCACGACGAGCGCGACGATCGGCACGAGCACGAGGTTCTGGCCGAATCCGATCGAGCCTTGCACCGCCCCGCCGGCGGCGGCGACGAGCGCGAGCAGGATGAACTCGGTCGCCGAGACGTGCACGGTCCGCTACCGCTCTACCGCGCTACCCGCGCCGCGTCGCGTTGCCAGGTGGCGCGGTCGAGTCGGTAGAGGACGTGCGGCCGGAGCGCGTCGCCTTCGGGGAGGTTGGGGTTCTCGAAGTCGTCGGAGGGATCACGACGCATACCGAGTCGCTCCATGACTCGACGCGAGCGTGCGTTCCCGTGCGTCGTGAACGACACAATCTCCTCGAGCGCGAGCGCATCGAACCCGAAGGAGAGCGCGGCGCCTGCGCCTTCGGTGGCGTAGCCGCAGCCCCAGTAGTCGCGCGCCAGGCGCCAGCCGACCTCGACCGCGGGCGTGAACGGCGCGTCGAACGTCGCCGGGTTGAGCCCGATGAAGCCGGCGAATGCCGCCTGGTCCAGTATCTCGACCGCCCACAGCCCCCACCCGCGCTCGTCGAAGCCGGCCGCGATCCGGTCCGCCAGGTCGTCGCTCTCCGCGCGGCTGAGCGGTGCCGGGAAATGCTCCATCACGAGCGGATCGGCGTTCAGCGCCGCGAACGGCGCCCGGTCGGTGTTCCGCCATCGGCGCAACAAGAGCCGGGCCGTCCGAAGCTCCGACGCGGCGCGCACCGGCCGAGGCTATCCGGACGTCCGTACACTGTTCCGGATGACCGAGCCCCGCCGCTTCTACATCCGCACGTTCGGATGCCAGATGAACGAGCACGATTCCGAGCGGATCGCCGGGCTCCTCGCTGCCGACGGGATGGAGCACACCGACGACGTCGACGAGGCCGACGTCGTCGTCTTCAACACGTGCTGCGTGCGCGAGAACGCCGACAACAAGCTGTACGGCCAGCTCGGGCGGTTGAAGAGCCTGAAGGAGCGCCGGCCCGACCTCCAGATCGCGGTGGGCGGGTGCCTGGCGCAGAAGGACCGCGACCTCATCGTCGAGCGGGCGGGTCACGTCGACGTCGTGTTCGGGACCCACAACCTCCGCCACGCTCCGGCCTTGCTCGAACGGGCCCGGGTCGACAGGCCGGGGCCAAAGGAAGCGATCGTCGAGATCCTCGAGGAGCACGAGGCGTATCCGTCGGCGCTGCCCGCCCGCCGCGACGTGGCGCACTCGGCGTGGGTCACGATCCAGATCGGCTGCGACAACTCGTGCACGTTCTGCATCGTCCCGATCGTGCGGGGTCGCGAGGTCAGCCGGCGTATGGGCGACGTCGTGCGCGAGATCGAGGAGCTGGCCGCCGACGGCGTCAGCGAGATCACGCTGCTCGGGCAGAACGTGAACTCGTACGGGCGCGACCTCGGCGCCGGTCAGTACGCACCGCGTTTCGCCGACCTGCTACGTGCGGTCGACGCCGTCGACGGCATCCGGCGCATCCGGTACACGTCGCCGCATCCGAAGGACCTGCGGCCGGAGACGATCGCGGCCATGGCCGAATGCGACGCCGTGTGCGAGCACCTGCACCTGCCCTTGCAGGCGGGCAGCGACCGCACGCTGGCCCGCATGCACCGGGGCTATACCGCCCGCCGCTACCTGCAGCGGCTCGCCGCCGCCCGCGACGCGATTCCCGACCTCGCCGTGAGCACCGACCTCATCGTCGGCTTCCCGGGCGAGACCGACGACGACTTCCGCCGGACACTCGACGTCGTCGACGAGGCGGCGTACGACGCCGCGTACACGTTCGTGTTCTCGCCCCGACCGGGAACGCCCGCCGCCGAGATGTCCGACGCGTTCGTCCCACGGGAGGTCGCGCAGGAGCGTATGCAGCAGCTGGTCGAGGTAGTCGAGTGTCACGCCCTCCGACGGCACCAGGCGCGCGTCGGACTGGTCGAGCAGGTGCTGGTCGACGGTCCGTCCAAGAAGGATCCATCGGTGCTGTCGGGCCGCAGCCGCCAGAACAAGCTGGTGCACTTTGCTGCCCCGGACGGGGCGAGCGAGCCGGGCGCGCTGGTCGACGTGCGCATCGTCGACGCTGCGCCCCACTGGCTGCGCGGTGACGTCGTGCGCGTCGTCGAATCGCCGCGGCGGACGCGGACTCGCATTCCCGTCGCGGTGGTGTAGCCACGGTCACGCACCTCGCCCTTGTCGGGCCGACCGCATCGGGGAAGTCTGCGCTCGCTCTCGGGGCCGCGCGTGTGCTCGGTGACGTCGAGATCGTGTCGCTCGATTCCATGCAGGTGTACCGGGGGCTCGACGTCGGGACCGCCAAGCCGACGGTCGCCGAACGCTCTGCGGTGCCGCACCATGTCATCGACGTCGCCGAGCCGACCGAGGAGTGGTCGGCCATGCGCCACCAGGCCGCGGCCCGTGCGGCCGTCTCCGGGATCGCGGCGCGCGGCAAACGCGCCCTCCTCGTGGGCGGCACGGGCTTGTACGTGCAAGCAGTGGTCGACGATCTGCGCTTCCCGAGCGAGGACCCCGACCTGCGGGCCGACCTCGAGGCGACGACGGCGGAGCCGGGCGGCGTGGCGGCCGCGTACGAGGAGCTGCAACGACGCGACCCCGACGCCGCCGAGAAGATCGACCCGCACAACGCCCGGCGGATCGTCCGGGCCCTCGAGGTGATCCGCCTCACAGGGAAGCCGTTCTCCTCGTTCGGGGCGGGCCTCGACCAGTTCGGCCCGACGGCGTTTCCGGTTCGGATGGTCGGCGTCTGGGTGCCGCGCGACACGCTGAATGCGCACATCGCAACGCGGTTTGCGGCCATGCGCGACGCCGGACTCGTCGACGAGGTGCGGCGGCTGCTCGACGGTCCGCCGCTCTCTCGCACGGCGAGCCAGGCGATCGGGTACAAGGAGATCATCGGCGCCATCTCCGACCACGGATCACTCGACGACGCCTTCGAGACTGCTGTCCGCCGCACCCGGTCGTTCGCCCGGCGCCAGCGGATGTGGTTCCGGCGTGACCCCCGGATCACGTGGCTGGGCGCCACCGACAATCACTGCGCCGTGCTCCCCGCCCTGCTGGCAACCTGGAGCTCATGAGCGGCGGCACCCTCCGGGTCTCCAAGCTGCACGGCGCCGGCAACGACTTCCTCGTCACGGTCGCCACGGCCGATCGCGGCCCGGACGCCGACGCCACCGTCCGGCTGTGCGACCGACGCCGCGGGATCGGCGCCGACGGCCTCGTCACGCTGCTTCCGGGCCGCGACGGCGCCGACTGCACCATGGAGCTCCGCAACGCCGACGGGAGCCTGGCCGAGATGAGCGGCAATGGCATCGGCTGCCTCTCCTGGGTCGCGGTCCGTGAGGGCATCGGCGACGGGAAGCGTCTCGTCGTCGACACCGGCGGCGGACGCCGTGATGTCGAGCTCGATGTGGACCGGGCGACGGGCGAGCTCGTCGGTGCCACTGTCGATATGGGGCCGGTGACGTTCGAGCCGGCCGAGATCCCGCTCGACGCTCCGAGCGCGCTCGACCTCGACGTGACCTTCCACGGCGTGACGTACCACGGCGACGCGGCCGGGATGGGCAACCCGCATTTCGTGCTGCTGGTCGACGATCCCGAGACGACGCGCGTCGTCCAACACGGACCGCACCTCGAGACCGACGACCGGTTCCCGCACCGGACGAATGTCGAATTCATCGCGGTCACGGGGCACGATGCGCTCACGATGCGGGTCTGGGAGCGCGGTGTGGGCGAGACACTGTCGTGCGGCACCGGCGTGTGCGCGTCGGCCGCCGTCGCCCACCGCCGCGGGCTCGTCGGAGACCACGTGACCGTGCGGGTGCGCGGCGGCACCCATGAGGTCGACCTGGGCGAGACGATCCGCCTCCGGGGGCCGGTCACGCACGTCTTCGACACCGAGGTGAGCGTCGCGTGAGCGACCGCGAAGGACGCCAGCGCCGCCGTCTCACCGCGACCGAGGTCGACTTCGGCGTCCTCGAGCAGCGCGCGCTGCTCGTCGGCACCGGGTCGGGCACGCATTCGCTGGACGAGGCGGAGTCGAGCCTGTCCGAGCTCGGGTTGCTCACCGACACCGCCGGCGCCGCTCCCGTCGAGTCGGTGCTTCAACGGCGCCCCTCGCCCGACCCGGCCACCTACATCGGCTCCGGCAAGGCCGACGAGCTGCGCGCCCTGGCCGACGCCCTCGACGTCGACGTGGTGGTGTTCGACGACGAGCTGACGCCCGCACAGCAGCGCAACCTCGAGAAGAAGTTCGGGCGCGACGTCGTCGACCGTGTGGCGCTGATCCTCGACATCTTCGCCCAGCACGCTCGGAGCCAGGAGGGCATGGTGCAAGTGGAGCTGGCGCAGTTGCGCTACCGGCTCCCGCGCCTCCGCGGACGCGGCATCGAGCTCAGCCAGCAGGCCGGAGGCATCGGCACCCGCGGGCCGGGAGAGACCCAGCTCGAGGTCGACCGGCGGCGCATCCAGCGACGCATGAACAAGCTCGAGGGCGAGCTCGACCGGCTGGCCAAGACCCGGGCGACCCAGCGCAAGGCCCGCCGGCGCCGGGAGC
>DATFPZ010000075.1:0-4328 GCA_035264545.1 Acidimicrobiia bacterium | reverse complement strand
CATCCCCGGCCCAGCGCGGGGCGCCGGGGTGGAGCACCAGCCCGGGCGCGGCTTCGGGAACGCGGTCGGGCAGCCGACGGGCAACGGCAGCATCCCCGGGTCCACGTCGACCAACACGTCGATGTGCTCGAAGCCGTCGGTAACCGCAAGCTCGGCGCGCTCCTCGACCGGGCGCGGCGCGTAGACGATGTCGACGACGCCGAGCTGAATCGGCACGCGGGCTATTTCTGTTCGCCGTACTCCATGCCGTGCGGCATGACCATGCCGACGTGCTGGAGATGCTGGCCGAGGACCTGATCGAACTGGTCCGCGACCTGCTCCGGTTCCCATCCGCCGTCACGCCACATCCACGCGACCTGCTTGGGATGCTGGAAGATCGTGTACGCGTAGTCGGTGCGACCGAGGATCTGACCGTTGACGTGGCTGGCGCGTTCCGATGCGAGGAACGCGACGAGCGGGGCGTTGAGAGCCGGGTTCTGCTCGGGCGGCGGCTCCGCTCCGGTCCGCTCGAACAGTCCGGCGGTCATCCGGGTGGCGCCGGCGGGGGCGACTGCGTTCACCGTGATGCCGTACTTCCCGAGCTCGAGCGCCCAGATGAACGTCATGCCCATGAGGCCGGCCTTGGCGGCGCCGTAGTTCGTCTGGCCGAAGTTGCCTCGCAAGCCGGCCGAAGACGTGACGTTGATGATTCGCCCGTAGCCGGCGTCCTTCATGACGACGGCGGCGTGATGGCCGCAGTTGAACGACCCCTTCAGGTGCACGCCGATGACGGAGTCGAAATCCTCCTCGTTCATCTTCACGAGCGTGCGGTCGCGCACGATGCCGGCGTTGTTCACGAGGATGTCGAGCTGGCCGAACGCGTCGACCGCGGTCTGAACGATCTTTCCGGCGCCGTCGAAGTCCGAGACCGAGTCGTAGCTCGGGGTCGCCTGACCGCCGAGCGCCTCGATCTCCTTGCACACCTGCGCCGCCGGGTCCTCGTCCGTCCCCCGACCGTCGAGGCTGACGCCGACATCGTTCACGACGAGCCGGGCGCCCTCCCTCGCCATGCACAATGCGAACTCGCGTCCGATACCGCGACCCGAACCGGTGACGATCGCGACGCGCCCGTCGAGCAGCCCCACCGGATCAGCCTCGCCTCGGGACCGCCGCGGTCGCGGTGCCGGTCAGCTTGGCCTCGCCGTCCTGGTTGACGACCTGGCATTCGACATCGACGAGACCCATGCCACTCTCCTCGGCGTCCCGCTGGCCCGTCACCGTGGCCGTGCACGTGAGGGTCTCGCCCGGCCAGACCTGCTTGGAGAACCGGACCTGGTAGCGGCGAAGCGCGGCCGGTCCGAACCAGTCCTTGAGCACTCTCGCCATGAGCCCTGCCGTCAACATCCCGTGCCCGAACACCGACGGGTTGCCGATGGAGGTTGCAACCGTGTCGTCGTGGTGCATGGGATTGAAGTCACCCGACGCGCCGGCGTACCGCACGAAATGCGTGCGCGAGATGTTCTCCACGACCAGAGGCGGCGCTTCGTCGCCGACCGAGAGGTCCTCGAACGCGGGCGCGGTCACGGAGCTCGTCATTGCACCCCCTCCTCCGAGCGGCTGCCCCTAGCGGTTCCGGAGCGTACCCGGCACGGCGACGAAAGGTGACACGCGTGTCGGGTACGCCTAGCCTGAGAGAAGTGCCCCGGCCCAGGAACGCGAGTCGCAGCCGCCCCGCCCCGGGTCGCCGTACCACCAACTCCGGTCGTCGCGGCGTGACCGTCGACGGACGGGGGCCCGTGGCCGCCGTCCAGCTGGGCACGCCGGCGCAGGGCCGGGAGCTGCGGGCGCGGGGCCGGCGGACGATGCGCAAGCTCCTCGACGCCGGAGTCGAGATCTTCGCCCAGCGCGGCTTCCACGCCGCGCGCGTCGACGACATCGTCAAGCTCGCCAAGACCTCCCACGGCACGTTCTACCTGTACTTCTCCAACAAGGAAGAGCTGTTCCGCGCGTTGGCCCAAGAGGTCGCCGAAGAGATGATCTCGCTGGCGGACTCGTTGCCACCCATCGACCCGGGCCCTGAGGGCCGCGCCGAGCTGCGTGCGTGGCTCGCCCGCTTCGTCAACGTGTACGAGCATTACGGCCCGGTCATCCGCGCCTGGACGGAAGCCGAGATCGGGAGCAGCGAGTTCGGCCGCCTCGGGACCGACGTCCTGACCGAGTTCTCGCGCGTCCTGACGGGCCGCATCCGTCGGTCGTCGTCGCCGGACATCAACCCGCAGATCGCGGCGCTGGCGGTCGTCGCCATGATCGAGCGCTTCAACTACTACGTCCTGTCCCGTCAGGTGGACGTGAGCCGGGACGAGATGCTCGACACGTTGGCGACCGTCACCCACGCCGGCCTGTTCGGCGGGAGCCCGAGCCGCTACTGACCGTTCGGTGACGGCGCTCGCGACTCCCCCGTCGGCAACAGCCACTCGCTGAGGTCGCCCATCTCCGCAACCGGTCCGCCGTACGTCACCCGCCCCTTGACGAGCACGGCCACGTCGTCGGCCAGCGCCAGCGCGTGGGCGACGTGCTGCTCGACGATCAGCAGCGTGGTGCCGGCGTCGCGGATGGTCCCGAGCGTTCGGTACACCTCGTCGACCACGATGGGCGCCAAGCCGAGCGACAGCTCGTCGCACACCAGAAGCCGGGGCGGCTTGGCCAGCACCCGCGCCAGGGCGAGCATGCGCTGCTCACCGCCTGACAGCGTCCCCGCGACCTGCCGCCGGCGCTGCCCCAGCGGGGGGAACATCTCGTACGCGCGCGCAAGACCTTCGGCCGCGCCTGACCGACCGAGTGTCCGCCGGAGGGTGAGCAGCAAGTTCTCGTCGACCGTCAAGGACGCGAACACAGAACGGCCCTCGGGTGCCTGGGCGATCCCGGCGCGCGCGAGCCGGTAGGCGCGCTCGCGGGTGACGTCCTTCCCATCGAAGAAGAACTTTCCGGACGTCGGCCTGATGAGACCCGAGCACACCCGTGCGACGGTGGTCTTCCCGGCGCCGTTCGATCCGAGCAGGGCGAGCACCGACCCCTCGCGCACGGCGAGCGACACGCCGAACAGGGCACGGAACGGGCCGTATCCAGCCTGCACGTCGCGCAGCTCGAGCAACGGCGGCGACGCCGTGGGCGGACCCGGCGACGGCGCGGTTGCGCTCACACCAGCTCCCCGAGGTATGCCTTGCGGACGGCGTCGTCGCCCATCACCTCGGCAGTCGGCCCCGACGCGATCACGATCCCGAAGTCGAGCACGTACAGGCGTGAGGCGAAGGCCTGCACCATCTCGACGTCGTGCTCGACGAGGAGGATGGCCGTCCCTCGTTCACGCTGCACGGCCTGCAAGGTGCCGACCAGTTCCATCGTCTCGCTCTGGTCGAGCCCGGAGGACGGCTCGTCGAGCAGCAGCAGCTGCGGCTCGGTCATGAGCGCCCGGCCCATCTCGACCAGACGGGCCCGCCCGAGGCTCAACGACTCGATCGGCTTGTCCGCCACGTCGAGCAAGCCGAGCAGGTCGAGCGTGTGGTCGACGCGCTCTCCCTCGTCGGCGGTCGGGCCGGCCAAGTTGAGGACGTCCTTCCAGAACCGGCCTGCACCGTGCCGGGCACGCTCGGCAACGAACAGGTGATCGCGGACGGTCATGCCCGTGAACAGCTCGACGCGCTGGAACGTGCGACCGAAGCCCAGGCGAGCCCGCTTGTACACGGGCATGCGGGTGATGTCACGCCCGTTGAACACGACCCGACCTTCATCCGACCGCAGCAAACCGAGCAGGCAGTTGAAGAAGGTCGTCTTCCCGGCGCCGTTCGGACCGATCAGCCCCACCGGCTCCCCGGGCTCGACCGTGATCGACACATCGTCGAGCGCGGTGATGCCCGAGAATCGCTTACAGACACCAGTGGACTCGAGCAGGCTCACGACTCGCCTCCGGGGTTGCCCGCCGCGACGGGCGCCGGCTCGGGCCGCGCGCGCACGACGCCCCCATCTTCGCCACCAGGTGGCTGCTTCCCGCGGGTGAGCCAGCGCTGCACGGTCTCCGTCGATTTGCGCTTGTTGTACTCGAGGATGCCTTCCGGATGTTTGGCGTACGTGATCGCGCCCAGCCCGAACAGGATGAACTGGTAGGCGGGCGACAGCCCGAGCGCCTTGAGGATCTCGGGGACGAATGCGATCGCGAGCCCCGCCTGCACCGCGCCCTCGACGGTGCGCGCTCCGATGGTGACGACGATGACGAGCCACAGCAGGCCAAACAGGACCCCGAAGTTCGCGGTGAAGTTGGCTTGGTTCTCTTGAATCGCCAGGAGGCCGCCGCC
>DATFPZ010000074.1:0-2554 GCA_035264545.1 Acidimicrobiia bacterium | reverse complement strand
CACGTTGGAGAACGGGCACACGGTCAGCGGCGTCTGCTCTGCCACCAGCCGCTCGACGAGCCGGTCGTCCTGCGTGCACCGCACGCCGTGGTCGATGCGGCGTACCCGGAGCAGGTCGAGGGCCTGCCAGATGTACTCGGGCGGCCCCTCCTCGCCCGCGTGCGCGACGGCGAGGAAGCCTTCGGCCCGAGCGCGGTCGAAGACGGCGCGGAACTTCTCGGGCGGGTTGCCGGCTTCTCCGGAGTCCAGCCCGACGGCCGCGATCGCGTCGCGGTACGGCAGCGCGGCCTCGAGCGTCGCCATGGCCGACTCGGCGCTGAGGTGCCGCAGGAAGCACATGATCAGCCGGGACGTCACTCGCAGGTTGCGTTCACCGTCTTCCAGCGCACGGGTGATCCCATCGACAACCGTCCCGAGCTCGATTCCACGATCGGTATGCGTCTGCGGATCGAAGAAGATCTCGGCGTGTCGCACCCCCTGGCCAGCCGCCCGCAGCAGATACGCCCACGTGAGGTCGTAGAAATCGCGCTCGGTGACGAGCACGCTGCACACGGCGTAGTAGACGTCGAGGAACGACTGGAGGTCCTCGAACACGTACGCCCGACGCAGGGCGTCTTCGTCCTCGTAGGGCAGGTCGACCTGGTTGCGCCTCGCCATCGAGAACGCCAAGTCGGGTTCGAGCGTCCCCTCGATATGCAGGTGCAGCTCGGCCTTCGGGAGATCGACGAGCAGCTCCTCCATTGTGGGCCGGCGGCGGGTCAGCCCCCGCCGCCCATCGCCTCGGCCGCCCGCTTGCCCATCTCCTCGGGGGGAACGTCCTCGATGTGCGTCGACACGCTCCACCGATGCCCGAAGGGGTCCTCGAACTGACCCGACCGATCGCCGTAGAACTGGTCCTCGACCGGACGCAGCTCCTTCGCGCCTGCTTTCACCGCGATGTCGAACGTCTTGTCGACGTCCTCGACGTACACACCGAGGGTGATGGGCGTGCCGCCGATCTTCTTCGGGCCGACGATGCCCATCTCGGGGAACTCGTCCGCGAGCATGACCACGGAATCGCCGATCTGGAGCTCGGCGTGGCCGACCTTGCCGTCCGGCGTGGGCATGCGCATGCGCTCGGTGGCGCCGAGCACCTGCATGTAGAAGTCGATGGCCTGTGCCGCGCCGTCGACAGAGAGGTACGGGCTGACGCGGGGATAGCCGTCAGGGATCGGCTTCACGGAAGGGCTCATGTCGGCACTCCTTCACTCGGGGGAACGTATGTTCGCAGGCTAATGACGCGACGGGGCGGCTGCAAGTGTCGTCGAATGCTGTTCACGTCCGGATCACCACGAGTTTGTCGGCGGCCGACTCCGCGCCCCACACCTCGCCCGGCCACCCGAGGATCTGGCGCACCTCGCCCGGGTCGCTCGGGAGCGGGTACGACGTGAACTGCTCGGTCTCCGGGTCGAAGCGGACCAGGGCATTGGCGCCGAAGTCACTGAGCCACACCTTGTCGCGGTCGTCGACGAACACCGCGTACGGCTGCGGACTCTCCCCCGGCAACCGCCACTCGCGCCACCGCTCGGTCGCCGGGTCGTAGGCCGCGACCTGACCCGCGTTGTACTGGCTCGACCAGACGCGGCCACGTGAGTCCGACCACACCCGTCGTGTTCCTTGGTCGGCGGTGGGCGGTCGCAGGACGGTGGCCTCGCCGGTGTCGGTGTCGATCCGGCCCATGTAGCTGCCGGCCAGCGACGCGTAATACACCCGCCCGTCCGGCGTGACGGTGATGCCGTACGGGCCTCGACCATTGGGTGCCTCGAACACGTCGACGCGGCGGGTGTCGGGCGTGACCCGTCCGTAGATGCCGGATTGGCCGGTGAACCACAACGTGCCCCGCTGGTCGAACACCGCCGTGTTGAGGTTGGTGGACGGGTGGTCGGCGGGAAGCGGGAATCGCCGCACCTCCCGCGTCGACGGGTTCACGCGCACGATCGCGTTCAGGCCGCCGTCGGTGATCCAGGGCGCGCCATCCGGACCGACGATCACGCCGTGGGGCGCAGAGCCGTCACCGAGCTCCACCTCGTCGACCCGGCCGTTCTCAGGATCGAGGTGTCCGAGCTTGCCCGCGTTCTGCGCCGTGTACCAGACCGTGCCGTCGGGCGCGACGGCGACGTCGTGCGGATGCGACCCGGCCGGCACGTCGTACTCACGCACCGCGGCCGGCGCCGACGTGGCCGGCGGGTTCGTCGTGGTCGTGCCCCGCTTCGCGGACTTGCCGTCACCGTCTCCGGACGAGCATGCGACCGCCAGCCCGAGCGCTACCACTGCCGCGCCCAGGGCACGCGTCGTCATGCCAGGTGCGTTGCGAACCAGCTCAGGACCGCCTGGTACGCCTCGGATGCGGCAGCGGCGTTGTAGCGCGGGCCGGTGTCGTTGAAGAACGCGTGGTCGGCGCCCGGGAACGTCCGCACCTCGTGCGTGAGCCCGGCGGCCTCGAGCGCGGCGATCGCGACGTCACGGGTCGCGTTCACGCGGCTGTCGAGCTCGGCGTAGACGGCGAGCACGGCTG
>DATFPZ010000073.1:0-3000 GCA_035264545.1 Acidimicrobiia bacterium | reverse complement strand
CCGCAAGGCGCGACGGTGGAACGCTCGCTGCCCGCGCTCGGCTACGACAACGTCTCGGACGTCCGCGTCGGCAAGAGCATCAGGCTCGTGGTCGACGCACCCGACGATGCCGCTGCACGCGCGCAGGTCGACGAGATGTGTCGTCGATTGCTTGCCAATCCCGTCATCGAGGCGTACGAGATCGAGCTCAGCGAGCTGGCGTCGACTTGAGCGCGCGCGTCGGCATCGTCGTGTTCCCGGGCACGAATTGCGAGCTCGACGTCGCCTCGGCGGTCGAGGCGCTCGGCGGGACGCCCGTGATGCTCTGGCACGCCGAACCCGAGCTCCGCGGAGCTGACGCGGTCGTCGTCCCCGGCGGGTTCGCCCACGGCGACTACCTGCGCACGGGCGCGATCGCACGGTTCTCGCCCGTGATGGACGCCGTGGCGCGGTTCGCGACTGCCGGCGGCCCGGTCGTGGGCATCTGCAACGGCTTTCAGGTGCTGACCGAAGCCGGCTTGCTGCCGGGCGCGCTCCAGAAGAACGCCGGTCTGACCTTCCTGTGCGAGACGGTCGACTGCCGGGTCGAGACCAGCCGCTCGCCGGTCACCGCGCTGGCGGCGCCCGGCAGCGTGCTCCGCCTCCCGATCAACCACTTCGAGGGCAACTACGTGTGCGACGAGACGACACGCCGTCGTCTGCGCGACGACGATCGAGTCGTGTTGCGGTACGTGCGCAATCCGAACGGCAGCGTCGACGACATCGCCGGCGTGTGCAGCGAGCAGCGCAACGTCGTCGGGCTCATGCCACATCCCGAGCGGGCGTCCGACGCCCTCCTCGGTTCCACCGACGGTGTCGTGCTCCTCCGGTCGCTCCTCGCAAGCGCGACAGAGGGCGCCGCGGTCGCCTAACCGCCCCGGCCGATCCCGGCTTTCCGCAGCACATCTGGCGAGACGCCGAGCTCACGCCAGGCGGCGTACGAGATGCCCTTGCGCTCGGCGTAGCCCTTCGCCACCTTCACGAAGTCGCGCTCGAGGCCGGTGAGGTCGTCGGCGGCGTCGATCCGGTCGAGCTCACGCTCCAGGTCCATGCGCTCCTGGACGAGCTGCAGCCGGTGCAGCGGCGCCGCGTCGGCCAGCTCGGATTCGACCGCCTTCAGACGCTTCTCGATGGACGCCGGCGTGCGCGGGCGACCGCGGCGGGGGCGGTTCTGGTCGAGTGCCTCGAGGTACGCGCGCACAGCGCGGCCCTCGGCGCGGCCCTGGGCCAGTGCCCGCTTGTGCTCGGCGGTCATCGTGCTCTTTCGAGCTGCGGCCATTCGGCGACCCCCTCCTTTTCCGATTTCACGAACAGTCTATTTCGGAATTGGGCCCGACTCCATTTCGGTGACGGGGCGCGCCGATACCCTGGCGCGGCGACGGCGCTTCGCCGACCGTCGCCGCAGGAGCCAGAGCCGTGCGACGGCGACCAAGGAGGAACTGTGGAGCCGCTCCACCGCCAACTCGGCCTCACCGACGACGAGCTCGCGTCGGTCGTCGAGCTGCTCGGGCGGGACCCGACCGACCTGGAGCTGGCGATGTTCGCCGTCATGTGGTCGGAGCACTGCTCCTACAAGTCGTCGCGTGCGCACCTGCGTGGCCTGCCGACTGAGGCGCCGTGGGTGCTCGTGGGCCCGGGGGAGGGCGCCGGGGTCGTCGACGTCGGCGACGGCCTCGCGGTGGCGCTGCGCATCGAGAGCCACAACCACCCGTCGGCCGTCGAGCCGTACCAGGGCGCGGCGACGGGGGTCGGCGGGATCATCCGCGACATCTTCTCGATGGGCGCGCGCCCGATCGCGCTCATGGACCCGCTCCGTTTCGGCCCCCTCGACGACGCGCGCACGCGGTACCTGTTCGAGGGTGTCGTGTCCGGCATCAGTGGCTACGGCAACGCTGTCGGGGTGCCGACGGTGGGCGGCGAGGTCGTGTTCGATGACTGCTACCGGGAGAACCCGCTCGTCAACGTGCTGTGCCTGGGCCTGCTCCCGCACGACCGGCTCGTGCTGGCCCGCGCCCGCGGCGCGGGGAACCTTGCCGTGCTGCTCGGATCGTCGACCGGGCGCGACGGCATCGGCGGTGCCAGCGTGCTGGCGTCGGCCGGGTTCGAGGAGGGCGCCGATGAGAAGCGCCCGTCCGTGCAGGTGGGCGATCCGCTCGAGGAGAAGAAGCTGATCGAGGCGTGCCTGGCGCTGCTGGACGCCGGCCTCGCCGTCGGGGTGCAGGACCTCGGGGCCGCCGGACTGTCGTGCGCGGCATCGGAGACGGCGGCGAAAGCCGGTGTGGGAATGGACGTCGACGTCGCGCGCGTGCCTCGCCGCGAGCCCGGCATGAGCGCGGTCGAGGTGATGACGTCCGAGAGCCAGGAGCGGATGCTCGTGATCGTGCAGCCCGACGACCTTGTCGAGGTGCTCGGGCTGTGCGAACGGTGGGAGATCGACGCGTCCGTGGTCGGTCGCGTGACCGACAGCCGGCGATTCCGCGTCTTCGACGGAGCGTTCGACGCTTCCGGGGACGGGGACGGGACCGGTGACACCGAGCCGCTCGCCGACGTCCCTGTCGAGAGCCTGGGCGACGGTCCCCTGTACGACCGGCCCCGGTCCCGGCCCTCGGCACAGGACGCGCTCCAGGCGGCCGACCCGGCGCCCGAGCTCGCCGCCCGGTTCCCCGCCGGTGCCGATCTCTCGGGTGAGCTGCTGGCGCTGCTCGGGACGCCGACGATCGCCGACAAGTCGTGGGTCTGGCGCCAGTACGACCACCAGCTGTTCCTCAACACGATTGCCGGCCCCGGCGCGGACGCCGCCGTCCTGCGGCTGAAGGGGACCGACCGCGCCCTCGCCCTCACCACCGACGGCAAGGGACGGTTCTGCCGTCTCGACCCCCGAACCGGCGGTCAGCTCGCCGTGCTCGAGGCGGCGCGCAACGTCGCCTGTGTCGGAGCCCGGCCCGTCGCCCTCGTCAACTGCCTGAACTTCGGCAACCCCGA
>DATFPZ010000072.1:0-3846 GCA_035264545.1 Acidimicrobiia bacterium | reverse complement strand
AAGTTCCGACCTGCACGAATGGCGTAACGACTTGGCTACTGTCTCAACCAGAGACCCGGCGAAATTGCACGACGAGTAAAGATGCTCGTTCCCCGCAACAGGACGGAAAGACCCCGTGGACCTTTACTACAATCTGATGTTGGGTCTCGGTGTCAGTTGTGTAGGATAGGTGGGAGACTGGGAAGCCGGGGCGTCAGCCTCGGTGGAGTCAACGTTGAAATACCACCCTGCTGATATTGGGGCTCTAACCCAGGCCCGTTATCCGGGTCGGGAACAGCGTCAGGTGGGTAGTTTGACTGGGGCGGTCGCCTCCAAAAGCGTAACGGAGGCGCCCAAAGGTTCCCTCAGCCTGGTTGGCCATCAGGCGTCGAGTGCAAAGACACAAGGGAGCTTGACTGCGAGACCTACAAGTCGAGCAGGTGCGAAAGCAGGGCTTAGTGACCCGGCCGTGGCATGTGGAAGCGCGGTCGATCAACGGATAAAAGGTACCCCGGGGATAACAGGCTTATCTTGCCCAAGAGTCCACATCGACGGCAAGGTTTGGCACCTCGATGTCGGCTCGTCGCATCCTGGGGCTGAAGAAGGTCCCAAGGGTTGGGCTGTTCGCCCATTAAAGCGGTACGCGAGCTGGGTTTAGAACGTCGCGAGACAGTTCGGTCCCTATCCGTTGCGGGCGTAGGAGACTTGAGAGGAGCTGTCCCCAGTACGAGAGGACCGGGACGGACGCAGCTCTCGTGTGCCAGTTGTTCCGCCAGGAGCACGGCTGGTTAGCGACCTGCGGAATGGATAAGCGCTGAAAGCATCTAAGCGCGAAGCCGTCCTCGAGATGAGGTCTCCCACCGGGACAACCGGGTAAGGCCCCTGGAAGACGACCAGGTAGATAGGCCGGAGGTGTACGCACGGCGACGTGTTCAGCCGACCGGTACTAATCGGCCGAGGGCTTGGGATTCTTCTCCTTGGTGTTCGTGTTCGCTCTGCAGCGCTCGACAAGCGGTTGACATCCGAACGCGCACGTGCGCACCAGATTTCCGGTGGTAAGAGCGGCGGGGAAACACCCGTTCCCATTCCGAACACGGAAGTGAAGACCGCCAGCGCCGATGGTACTTGGGGGGAGACTCCCCGGGAGAGTAGGTCGCCGCCGGATTTTGTGGAACGAGCGCCCCCGCCGCACCTACAACGCGTGCGCGGGGGCGTTCGTCGCGCTCGAGGACCGCGAAGAGCGCGCCGGTACGCTCGCCGCCATGCCCCGACCCCAGGACCGCGAGCCGCGCCGCCGGCGCGCCCGCGATCGTCGGAGTCGCCGAGACACGCCTCATTCGACGGACGGCAGCCGGCAGCGGCGACGACGAGGCCGTGGAGGCGACGTCCGCGACGAGATCGTCCGGCTCGGCGGCTCGAAGGGCCCGCGCTACTACGAGCAGCTGATGAAGGCGGCCGACGCCTACTCCCGCGATCACGAGCGCGACGCATTACGGCTGCTCCGGCCGTTGCGCGACGCGCTGCCGGACTCCGCGAGCGTGCGCGAGCTCCTCGGCCTCGCGCAGTACCGCGTCGGGCACTACCAGGCCGCGACCAAGGAGCTGGAGGCGTTCGTCGAGCTCAGCCGGTCCGTCGAGCAGCACCCGGTGCTGATGGACTGCTACCGGGCTCAGCGACGGTGGCGGAAGGTCGACGAATGCTGGCGTGAGCTCACGGCCGCGTCGCCGGGGGCCGAGGTGGTCACCGAGGGCAGGATCGTGGCCGCCGGCGCGCTGGCAGACCGCGGCCGTGTCGATGAGGCCATCGCGCTCCTCACCCGCGCCGACAAGAAGGTCAGCAAGCCCAAGCCGTACCACCTGCGCCTCTGGTACGCCCTCGCCGACCTCGAGGAGCGGGCCGGCAACGTACCTCGGGCCCGGGCGCTGTTCGACCGGGTCCGTCGAGAGGACGCCGGGTTCGCCGACGTCGCCGAGCGCCTCGCCGGCCTGCGCTGACGGCCGTGCGGCGGGGGCGCTCCAGCGGCTAGCTTGCCCGGGTCCGAATTGGGCGATTCAGGCCGAGAGGTGGAGATCATGGGTGCAGCTCGTGGTGTGCGCGGAGTTGTGGCCAGTGTGTTCGTCATGAGCGTCACAGCGGCCGGCTTGGTCATCGCGGCGCCTTCAGCGGGTGCGGGCGTCGGCGGGATTCAATGCGAGGTCGAAGAAGACGGGCAAGACGACGTCGCGCCGGCGCAGGACGGAGCGGTGCAATCGTGTGCCCAGCTCGAGGTCACGAAGGTCTTGACCGGCACGCCGGCACCGTCACCCGCCCCGGGAACGACGTTCGACGTCGTCGTCGACTGCGTGCCGACGGAGCGGGACGGAAGAGACGGGGACGGGATGGATGGGGCACCGGCTGATGGGGCCTCGGCACAGCAGGCGCCGCAGGGCCAGGCACCGCCGTTCACGACCACGCTCACGTTCCCCGAGGGCGGCGGGACGCAGAGCGTGTTCATCGACAGGCCGAGCGAGTGCGCGGTCAGCGAGACACCACCCGCCGGCTGCACGCTCTCGTCCATCGATCCGGCGACGACCGCGATCGAAGAACCGATCCTGTACCCGGTCACGGTCACCAACAACTGCGACCCGCCGGTCGTGGCCGCCGAGGCCGTCGTCGGGGTGCCGACCTTCACCGGATAACCCCGGGCGGCCGAGGCGCGCCACCCGGCATAGTTGTCACACCCCGGCGATACGTTGGCCGGGTCGACTTCCCGCGCTTCCCCCATCCGGCTCAGACCCGAAGGGGGAACGATGGAAGCCGTCAACGTCAGCGTGCTGCGTGGCGCGATCTCGGGGCCGCCCGAGATCCGAGCGCTCGAGTCCGGTCGTCGGATCGCCACCCTGGCCGTGCGGACCAGCGCCGGCGACGGTCGCAACACATCCGTGCCCGTCACCGTGTGGGACCCGCCGGCGTGGGTCGAGACGCTGGCGGCGGACGACGACGTGCTCGTGGTCGGACGCGTCCGGCGCCGCTTCTTCCGCACCGCGACCGGCGCGAGCGGGGCGCGCACTGACGTCGAAGCCGAATCACTCGCTCCGGCACGGGACCGCCGCCGGCTCGCCGCGCTCCTTCGTCGGGTGGACCGCGAGCTCGACCGCCTCGACGAGACCGAGTGAACGAGCCTGCCTGTGATCGACGTGGCGGACGCGCGCCCCGTTCCGGACCATCCGCGACCCGAAAGTATGATGATGAAAAGGGGAGATCCGGCCCCGCCCCGATGAAGTGGCGGAAGCGGAAGACACTAGTGACGGCAGAGACAACCTCGACCCGCCGCCCGGAGACGCTGGACCGGGTGGTCATCCGGTTCGCCGGCGACTCCGGCGATGGCATGCAGCTCGTCGGCGATCGTTTCACCGACGTCAGCGCCGCCTTCGGCAACGATCTCGCCACGCTCCCGAACTTCCCGGCCGAGATCCGGGCGCCCGCCGGCACCATCGCCGGGGTGTCGTCGTTCCAGGTCCACATCTCGGACCACGACATCCTCACGCCCGGGGACTCGCCGAACGTGCTCGTGGCGATGAACCCGGCCGCGCTCAAGGCGAACCTCCAGGACATGCCGCCGGGCTCGACACTGCTCCTCAACGAGGACTCCTTCGAGCAGCGAAACCTCGACAAGGCGGGGTACGGGGCGAACCCGGTCGAAGACGGCTCGCTGTCGGCGTACCGGATCGTCCAGGTGCCGATGACGTCGATCACGCTCGAGTCGACCAAGGAGCTCGGGGTGAAGCCCCGGGACGCGGAACGCTCGAAGAACTTCTTCGCCCTCGGCCTCCTGGCGTGGATGTACACGCGGCCGATCGACCCGGTTGTCGAGTGGATCAACGACCG
>DATFPZ010000071.1:0-2897 GCA_035264545.1 Acidimicrobiia bacterium | reverse complement strand
GTGGGCTGGACCCGCTCGTCCACGGTGAGCACGCCGATCTCCCGGCGCTCGTCGACCGGGAGGTACTCCACCGCCAGACGACGGAAGATGTAGTCGAGCAGGCTGGTGGCGAACCGGAGCTCCCGGTCGTCGGTCATCCCGGCGGGCTCGAAGCGGACGTTCGTGAACTTCTCGACGAACGTCCGCAGGGGCACGCCGAACTGCAGGCCGAGCGACACCGCGATCGCGAAGCCGTCCATGATCCCGGCCAGCGTCGATCCCTGCTTGGCGACCTTGAGGAAGAGCTCGCCCGGCTGGCCGTCCTCGAACTCTCCGACCGTCACGTATCCGTGGCAGTCGGCCACCCGGAACGAGAACGTCTTCGAGTCGCGCTTCTTCGGCAGCTTGCGCCGGACCGGCTTCTCGACCGTGATCACGTGCTCGACGAGTTGTTCGGCCACCTGCGCCGGCGTGCTGGCGCTCGCCATCTTCTGCGTTGCCAGCGGCTGGGCGACCTTGCAGTTGTCGCGGTAGATCGCGATCGCCTTGAGCCCGAGATGCCAGGCGTCGATGTGCACCTGCTCGAGCTCCTCGATCGTCGTCTCCTCGGGGACGTTGCAGGTCTTACTGATTGCTCCGCTGATGAACGGCTGCACCGCGCCCATCATCGTGATGTGACCCATGTAATGGATCGTGTTGTCGCCCATCGAGCAGGCGAACACCGGGAGGTGCTCGGGATTGAAGCCGGGCGCGCCGACGATCGACTTGTGCTCGTTGACGTAGGCGACGATCTGGTCCACCTGCTCGCCCGAGTACCCGAGTCGCCGCAGGGCGCGGGGCACGGTCTGGTTGACGATGAGCATCGTGCCCCCGCCGACCAGCTTCTTCGCCTTGGTGAGCGCGAGGTCCGGCTCGATGCCGGTGGTGTCGCAGTCGAGGGCAAGGGCGATCGTCCCGGTCGGCGCCAGCACGCTGGCCTGCGAGTTGCGCACGCCGTGGCTCTCACCGAGTGACGACGCTTCGTCCCAGGCGCGGCGCGCCGCCGTGAGCAGATCGCTCGGAACGAGCGCGTCGTCGATCTCCGCTGCCTTCTCGCGGTGCATGCGCAACACGTTCAGCATCGCGTCGGCGTTGTCGGCGTAGCCGGCGAACGGACCCATGCGGGCCGCGGTGCGGGCGCTCGTCGCGTAGGCGTGGCCCGTCATCAGCGACGTGATGGCTGCCGCCCACGTCCGGCCCTCGGGCGAGTCGTACGGCAGGCCGCGGGCCATGAGGAGGGCACCGAGGTTGGCGTAGCCGAGGCCGAGCTGCCGGAAGGCCCGGCTGGTCTCGGCGATCTTCTCGGTCGGGTAGTCGGCGTTGCCGACGAGGATCTCCTGGGCGGTGAAGATCACCTCGACGGTGTGCTCGAACGCCTCGACGTCGAACTCGTCGGCGTCGTCCAGGTACCTCAGCAGGTTGATGCTGGCGAGGTTGCACGCCGAGTTGTCGAGGTGCATGTACTCCGAGCACGGGTTGCTCGCGTTGATCCGCCCGGTGTTGGGCGCGGTGTGCCACCGGTTGATCGTCGTGTCGAACTGCATGCCCGGGTCGGCGCACTCCCATGTCGCCTCGGAGATCTGGCGCATGAGCTCACGGGCCTTCACCGTCCGGGCGACCGCACCCGTCGTGACCGACCGCAGCTGCCAGTCGCGGTCCTCGAGCACCGCCTGCATGAACTCATCCGTGACGCGGACCGAGTTGTTGGCGTTCTGGTACTGGATCGAGTGGCTGTCCTTGCCGTCGAGGTCCATGTCGAAGCCGGCCTCGCCGAGCGCGCGCGCCTTGCGCTCCTCGATCGCCTTGCACCAGATGAACTCCTCGATGTCGGGGTGGTCGGCGTTGAGAATCACCATCTTGGCGGCGCGCCGCGTCTTCCCACCCGACTTGATCGTTCCGGCCGACGCGTCGGCGCCGCGCATGAAGCTCACCGGTCCGCTGGCGGTGCCGCCACCGTGGAGCCCGTCCTTCGAGGACCGGAGACCCGAGAGGTTGATCCCCGACCCGGACCCGCCCTTGAAGATGATCCCCTCTTCCCGGTACCAGTTGAGGATCGCGTCCATCGTGTCGTCGACGGCGAGGATGAAGCACGCGCTGGCCTGCTGCGGCACGCCGCGCACGCCGATGTTGAACCACACGGGAGAGTTGAACGCCGCGTGCTGGTGCACGAGGACGTACTTGAGCTCGTCGCGGAAGGTCTCGGCCTCGTCGTCGTCGACGAAGTAGCCGTCGCGGATCCCCCAGTCGGTGATGGTGTCCGCGATCCGGTCGATCACCTGCCGCAGCGACGACTCACGCTCCGGGGTGCCCAAGGTGCCCCGGAAGTACTTCTGGGCGACGATGTTCGTCGCGTTCTGCGACCAGCTGACCGGGAACTCGACGTCGGGCTGGAAGAAGGCGTCGGTGCCGTCGCGGTAGTTGGGGATGCGGGCCTCGCGGTGCTCCCACTCGATCGTCTCGTACGGGTGCGTGCCCGCCTCGGTGAAGTACCGGCGGATCCCGATCCCCATCTGCTCCGGCGCCATCGCCATGCGACTGACTCCCCCTCTGCTCGTGTTTCCGGTGTCTGGTCTCTCAGACCACAAGATATGGCGGTCGCGCTACGGTCGACCACGACATGCGGAGGATCATTACACCACCGTAATTACGTCCGTGTCAACGCTGTCGAGCCTGGTGGGCGGCCCGTCATCGCAGGTCAGACGGTGTTCTGAAGATTCTGCTGGTGAATCTGCGCACAAGGTGCGCCCTCGGGGGGTCAGCCGGACCGAGCCGGGTGGCGCTTGGGCTCGGTCGACTTCTGGAGCACGGCGACCTCGCGCTCGAAGTCGGTGACGTCCTCGAAGCCCTTGTACACGGACGCGAACCGCAGGTACGAGACG
>DATFPZ010000070.1:0-3206 GCA_035264545.1 Acidimicrobiia bacterium | reverse complement strand
CCCGAGCTCGTGCAGGACGGGAAGACCGGCTTCGTCGTCGACGACGAGCACGCGATGGCCGATGCGGTCCGGCGGCTGGGCGAGATCGACCCGGCCGCGTGCCGCGAGTCGTGCGAGGAGCGCTTCGGCGTGCCGGCCGTCGTGCGCGCCTACGAGGACGTGTATCGCGCCGCGACGCGCGTGGCCGCGCGCACATCGTGACGTGCCACGGTGACCGAGCCTCCCGCCAGGATCATCAGGTTGTGGCGGGGGTCCGCGCGGGTAAGGGGAGCACCGGGAGAAGCCTTACGGGAGGTGTGCTAGTGCGTGCTAAGCATGCAATCGGACTCGGGCTGGCGCTCGCGGCGCTCGCGACAGGAACGGCGCAGGCGGCGACGCCCGAGCTCTCGGTGAGCGACCGGCTGCAGGACCGCCGCGAGGTGGCGGCCGGCACCAGGTCGCAGGTGCTCGGGTTCGAGGACGGCCGGTTCTACGCGAACGGCTGGCACATCACGGGCGAGATGGGCGGCATCTTCACGCCGCCGCTCAAGCTGCTCGACTCCGTCTACTTCGGCGTCAACGACCAGTGGGTGGGGCCCGCGACGGAGTTCTTCAGCGGCCAAGGCTACGTCCGCTATGCGCTGCCCTCGATCGACGGCATCGGGCTCCGGCGGACCGACTTCGCGCCCGACGGCCGCCGCGGCGCGCTGCTCGGGTTGAAGCTCACGAACCCGAAGAGCAACCCCAAGCACGTCAACGTCATGGTCGACGCGCACTCCGAGCTGATGACCCAGTACCCGTGGGGCTTCGACGGGACCGTTCCGAACGCGAGCGACAACGTCGCCGACACGGGGTCCTTCGCCGACGGCAGGCTGGTCTTCAACGACGTTGGCACGCTGCCGCTGGAGCCGGCGGAGCACTCCTACACGGCGATCGTCGGGTCGAACCGCGATCCCGTCGACGGCGACACCGGACCCGGTCACTACGGCCCGTTCGGCGCCGGCCGCACCTGCGCCCCGACCGACGAGACGTCGCCGCCGAGCGCATGCGACGACGGTCCGTTCGGACGCGGAACGGGCGGGCGCCTGCACTATCAGGTGGACGTCCCCGGCCACGGTTCGGCGACCCTCTGGATCGCCGTGGCGGGCTCCGAGCGCTCCGCTGACGAGGCGGAAAGTGAGTTCGCGCGGCTGATCGACGCACCGGCCGCGCAGCTCGCGCGCAAGCGCTACAAGCGCGAGACGCTGGCAAATCGCACGCGGCTCGACCTGCCCGGCGATGAGCAGCTGGCCCGCTCGATCGACTGGGGCAAGCAGAACCTCGCCGACCTCACGCAGGTCGCCAAGGACCTCGACATCCGCTGGACCAACCAGGGCCACGAGTGGACGCACGAGGGCTTCGTGCCGAAGATCCGCTGGGTCGGCGCCGGCTTCCCCGACTATCCGTGGCTGTTCGGCGTCGACGCCGAGTACACCGCACACGCCTCGGTCACGCTGGGCCAGTTCCGCGCGATCAAGGATCACATGCGCGCACTGCGCGACATCTCCGACATCCTGAGCGACGGCTCGGGCGTCGTGGTCCACGAGGTCGTCGCCGACGGCTCCGTCTGGTACGGCAAGGACTCGCGCCATGCGAACCCCGACGGGTCGGTGAGCTACGACTTCAACACCGACGAGATCGTCAAGTTCCCGGGCGCCGTCGCGCTGATCTGGCGCTGGACGGGCGCCGACGGCTTCCGCGACGAGATGCTCGACTTCACGTGGCGCAACCTCGAATACGTGCGCACTCAGCTCGACGCCGACGGCGACGGCTGGCCCGAGGGCAACGGCAACGTGGAGCGCGCTGGGATGGGCGAGGAGAAGCTCGACAACACCGTCTACTACATCCGCGCGCTGTACGACTTCGCCGACATGGCGCGGTCCGCGGGCCAGACGATGCGGGCCGACACGGCCGAGGCCCGCGCCGACGACCTCGTCGGGCGCTTCGAGGACGCGTGGTGGATGCCTGACGAGCAGCAGTACGCCGACTCGCTGGACGACCCGGGCGACGTGAAGCTCAACCAGAAGCACTGGATCGGGGTCGACCCGATGGAGGTCGAGCTCTACCGCGACGGGGATTTCGTGCCCGGCCTGGCCGCGTTCGACCACGGCTCGGCCGCCCTCGGCACGCGCGAGAACAACTGCTACAGCGGCGAGCGGCCGGGCAACCGCGGCCTCTACCACACCGGCTGCGGCGGCGGCCCCAACGGTCAGGGCGAGTTCTCGATCTTCTCGCTCGGCACGGGGATCCAGGCCGTCGGCGAGGGCAACTACGGCCGGCTCGGCACGACGCAGCAGCAGCGCTACACGGAAGCCAACGCCGAGACTCAGTTCTCCGAGCCCGCGACGGGCGGCACGCCGGACGAGCAGCCCGGCGCGATGCCGGAGATCTTCCCGACGATGCCTCCGGGCGAGACCGATACCACCAAGTGGGCCTTCGCCCCGAACATCGACCGCTGCTGGAAGTGCCGCGCGATGTTCATGCAGGCCTGGGGCCACTACGGCACCGCCTGGTCGGTCGTGCACCAGCAGCTCGGAGTGCGTCCGCACCTCGGGCGCGACTACCTCGAGGTGGTCCCGCAGGTGCCGCCCGGGCAGCCGAGCGTGCAGGGCGCGAACATCCGCCTCGGCGCCGGCTCCGTCGACGTGCTGGCCGCGCACGACGGCGCCCGCTACACGACGACGACGGACACGACCGCGGCGCCGGTCGTCGACTTCCGCATCGGCCACACGCTGCCGCGCGGGTCGGCGATCGCGTCGGTCGAGCTCGACGGCAGTCCCGTCGACTACACGACCCGCGAGACCAACCGCGGCGTCGAGGTCCGCGTCGCCGCCGATCCCGCCGCGCACCATACGCTCGTCGTGACGGCCGCGTGAGCCGGTCGCTCCCCGCCCCGACCCGGGGCGGGGAGCGACCGCCGCCCTAGGGGCGGCGGCCGTGTGCGGTGCCGGGTGGGTGCGCCCGCGGGGCGCGTGCGCTTGCGTCACGGGGGGCAGGTCCGGGCTCGCCGGGCGGTCAACGGCGCCGTTAGGGGCAGGTCGGGCTGGTTGGCCGGGGGCGAACGCTTACGTCAACGGCGCAGTGAGCGGCGGGTCCGGTCTCGCCGGGCGGGTGCGAACGCTTACGTCAACGGCGCAGTGAGCGGCGGGTCCGGTCTCGCCGGGCGGGTGCGAACGCTTACGTCAACG
>DATFPZ010000069.1:0-2002 GCA_035264545.1 Acidimicrobiia bacterium | reverse complement strand
TCGTCGTCGGCGGTACAGGCGGCATAGATCGCGCTCCGGAGCTCCAGCGCGCGTGTAAGCACCTCGTCGCCGCCGTCCGCGCGCCGGAGCGGACCGGCGACGCCCGGCTCGACGAACCCGGCCTCGCGCGCCCACACGACGAGGTGGTCGTAGCTCGTCAGGTACTCCCGTGGCTTCGGCTCGCCCCAGCCGGCGCGGGTGTTGCAGAAGTCGAGTACGGGGTGGCCCGCGACGAAGGCAGGGAGCAGCAGGCCGTCGGCGATGTGCTGGAAGCGGGAATCCGCGCTAACCATAACGCGGCACTTTAGCGGTTAGTGACGGAAATGCAAGGCGACTCGGTGCCGGAGTCGAACTGACCTGGCGTGGAGCCGCGAGACCGCCGGCTCTCCGCCGACCTAGGGGCGGCGCAAGCGGTCCCTCCTTCTTCTACGCGACGATCCGGATCGGCGTTCCCAGCCTGACGAGCGAGCGCATGCGAACGATGTCGCGGTTGCCGACGCGCACGCATCCATGAGAGACGGCCTTGCCGAGAAGCCACGGCATGAAGGTGCCGTGGATGCCGACGATGCCGCCGCCCGGCCAGTCCGAGAGCTTCGAGTACGCGCTCGTCTCGAAGGCGTATTTTCCGAGGACGGGAGCTGTGGGCACGAACTGCCACGTGACGTAGAAGAGGCCGAGCGGCGTCTCCATCCCCGGCCGGCCGACGGCGACCTTCGCCTTCAGCAACAGACGGCGGTTGTTCCAGACCTCGAGGGTGCGGGCGCTTCGGTCGATGTAGATCAGCCGCTGGGAGGGCCGGATGCTCGCCGCGTCGGCCGGAATCCACCCGGTGCGGCCGTTCGGCCTTCCCGGCACGCTGATCCGGTACCAGGTCGGCTTTCCGGTCTCCGGGTCGACCCGCTCGGAAAGGACGAGGACGACCTGCGCGCGGTACTCCGAGCGGAACTCCTTCAGGACCGTCACGCGCCGCGCGTCCGAACGCGGTGCGGAGCGAACCGTGACGGTCCAGTTGAGGTGCCCGGAGCCGACCACCTCAACTCCCCTCGCGACCGTACCCGAGTCGGCAGCCTGCGCTCCCGGCCCGAAGGCCGAGAGCGCAAGCAGGACGAGGAGGAGTCTGAAGCTAGCCCGTGACGGGGGGCTGGAACGCACCGACCACACCAATTCGCTTCGCACCGCAGGCGATCCGCTGCGGGACGGTGATCGTAACGATGCCTGCCTTGCGCGGCTTGACGACGATGCGCGCGACGCCCCTCGCGTTCGTGCGAGCGCTCTTGGAGATGCCGGCGCCCTTGACGATGACCTTCCTGCCCTTGGCGGGCCTCCCGCCGGCGGTGACGCGAACCACGACGGTCGAGCGCTTGCCGACGGTCAGCGACTTCGGCGTCGCCGTGAAGGAGTCGCAGACGACCTGCTTCGGCTTGCGCGCGGCCGGCGCCACCACGAGCGTCTGCTCCGTATCGCGGTTGTTGGCCGTGTTCGACTCGGGCTCCTTGCCGACCACCGTCGCCGTGTTGGTCAGCGTGCCCGCCTGGTTCGCAGTCACCACGAGCGTGATCGTCACCGTCTGACCCTTGGCGATCGTGCCGACGTTGCAGTTGATGATCGCTCCGCCGGTGCAGCTTCCCTGCGTAGTCGACACCGAGATGAACGTCGTCCCCGCGGGCAGCGGATCGGCCAACGTCACCTGCGTGGCCGCATCGGGGCCGTTGTTGCCGACCACGATCGTGTACGTCAGCCGGCCGTTCAGCTGGATCGGATCGGGCAGATCGTCCTTCGTGACGTAGAGGTCGATCAGCGCCGTGATCGCCACGGTTGCGTCGTCGTGGGCCGTCAGCGTCTGCTCGTCGTCGTCGTGGCCGGTGACCGTGACGACGTCCGTGTGGGTGGAGCCGCCGGGCCCCGTGACCGACGCGGTGAACGAGCAGCTCGCCTCGTCCGGTCCCCCGGACGCGTGGTCGTTCGGCTGGAGCACCTTCCCGATCAGGGCACCACAGGTTCC
>DATFPZ010000068.1:0-12801 GCA_035264545.1 Acidimicrobiia bacterium | reverse complement strand
ACCGACGGCTTCGAGCACATCGACGTGTTGGTCGACGTGGACCCGGGGATGCTGCCGTTGCCCGTCGGCTGCCCGACCGCGTTCCCGAAGCCGCGCCCGGGCTGGTGCTCCACCCCGGCGCCCCGCGCTGGGCCGGGGATGTGGGAGCGAACCGTCGAGTGGTTCCGGAACGCGCCCGGCGCGTTGCTCGAGCCGTGGGCGGGCGCCGTGGTCAACTCAGTCGATACGTGCCGGGCGATGATCGGCGCGGTGCCGGGTCTGCGGTTGCTGGTCGACACCGGGCACGTGGCCGACTGGGGCGGTGACCCGGTCGAGCTGCTGCCGTACGCAGACCACGTCCAGCTGCGCCAGGGCCGCCCGGGCGCGACCCAGGTCCACGCCGACGATCCCGCCGGCGTCGTCGACTTCGCCGCCGTCGTCGGCCGCCTCGGCGAGCTGGGCTACCGGGGCCGCCTCAGCGTCGAGTACTTCGACCTGCCCGAATTCGGTTGGCCCCTCGCCGATCCCCGCGCCTGGGCGCTCGACGTCGCCGCTCGCGTGCGCCCGTTGCTGCGCTGACTCGTCAGGCCGGGCCCGGCCACATGTGCATGGCGAGGCCGGGATGGGGGAGACCCTCCCAGACGACGACGCGGCCGGGGATGGCGTCGGTGGCGAACAAGGTGCGGCCGTCGGGCCCGCCGAAGCAGCAGTTCGTCGTCACGCCGTCGCCGTCGAGCGCGAGGAAATCGAGCTCGTTGCCTGCAGGATCGACGATGCGCACCCCGTGCTCGACAGTCGCGGCGACGTAGTAGTTACCTTCGGTGTCGAGGCAGAAGCCATCGCCGCCGCCACGCCCGAGGTGCTCGACGATCCACTCGCGCTCGCCATCGGGCAGCAGCCGCTGCAGGCCGCGCACTTCCACAACGACGAGCGTGTCGTCGCGGTCGAACGCGATGCCGTTGCAGTACGTGAAGCCGTCGGCGACGACGCGAAGCCCGCCGTCGCGCTCGTACGCCAACACCCGACCGGTGGGATCGGGCGGCAGCGGGTAGTGGGGCGGGTCGGTGAAGTACACGGTGCCGTCGGCCGCCACGACGAGATCGTTCGGCGCTTGGAAGCCGTCGTCGGCGAGGTAGCGAACCGCGCCGTCGGTCGCGAGCTGGAGGCCGGGCGTGGCCGGGTTGTACGGGTAGTCGACGGCGAGGGGGAGCTTCGAGAAATCCATCCCACCGTTCTGGGTCACCAGGATGCCGCCGTCGGCGGCGAGCGCGGCGCCGTTCGCGCCGCCGCCCGTGTCGGCGAGCAGCTCGGTGTGGTTGCGCTCGGGCCAGACGCGGTAGAGCGCACCCGCGGCCACGCTCGTCACGACGAGGCTCGGGCCACCCGGAATGGCGTCCGGAACCCACACGGGCCCTTCACCGAACACGATCCCGTCGACGACCACCTCCGCCCGCACGGCTCCGAAGCCTACGCTCCACGCGACGTTCTGACGTAGGTTTCCGTTCGTGGTGGTGCGCGTCATCAACCAGCTCGGCCCGAAGGCGGCCGAGGCGATGAAGGCTGCCGTGCCCGACGTCGAGGTCATCGACGCCGGCGCCGACCCGCCGCCGCCCGACCTGCGCGCCGACGTCCTGTTCGGCGGCTGGGGGCCGCACTCGCTCGACTACGCGCAGCGGGTCGAATGGGTGCACCTGGCCGGCACAGGCATCGACAGTTATCCGGCCGAGATGTTCGACGGCCGGATGGTGACGAACGCACCTGGCGCCTCGGCCATCCCGATCGCGGAGTTCGTGCTCGCGGCGATGCTCGCGTTCGAGAAGCGCTTGCCCGAGATGTGGCTGCACGAGCCTCCGGAACACTGGAACTTCGCCCCGCTGGGCTGGTTGAACACGCGCACCCTCGGACTGGTGGGGCTGGGCGGCATCGGCGTGGCGGTGGCCGAGCGCGCGCTGCCGTTCGGCATGCGCGTGCTTGCCGTGCGCCGACGCCCGGAGCCGAGCCCGCTCGAAGGGGTGGAGCTGGTCGGCTCGCTCGACGAGCTGCTGTCCGAGGCCGACCACCTCGTCCTCGCGGCGCCGGCAACAGCGCGCACGCGCCATCTCATCAACGCCGAGACCCTCGCGCTGGTCAAACCGGGAGTGCATCTCGTGAACATCGCCCGCGGCGCGCTCGTCGATCAGGATGCACTTCACGTCGCACTCGACGACGGGCGCGTCGCGATGGCTACGCTCGACACGGTCGACCCGGAGCCCCTGCCCGCAAGCCACTGGCTCTACTCGCACCCCAAGGTGCGGCTCAGCGCGCACGTGTCGTGGGCGTCACCCGCCGGCATGGCGCGCACCCTCGAGATCTTCGTCGACAACCTCCGCCGCTACGCCGCCGGCGAGCAGGTGTTGCACGTGGTCGACGCCGACGAGGGGTATTAGCGCTTGGCCAACCTGATCTACTCGGCGATCACGTCGCTCGACGGCTACATCGAGGACGAGAAGCACCTCCACTACAGCACCCGGATCTGACGCGTTTCGTCGCCGCCGCTCGCTGTTAGATCCAGGGTGTGCCGTAGCGCTCCCGGAACGTCTTCTCGGCGACGGGGGCTCGGCGCGGCGGGCCGAGTTGTTTGGCCGGCCAACCGAGCGGGACGACCCCGAGCGGTCGCACATGGTCGGGGAGCGCCAACAGCGATCGCAGCTCGTCGCCGAAGACGGTCGTGAGAGTCGTCAGTGCGGAGCCGAGCCCGAGCGCGTGCGCCGCGAGCAGCAAGTTCTGCACCGCCGGCCACACGGACGACTCGAGGACAGCCTCGATGCACCGAGACGTGTCGCCACAGACCACGACGAGGACGGGCGCGTTGGCGATTCCGCCGGTCGCGCCCGCTTCGACCTTCGCGAACACGTCCGGGCTCAGACGCGGCCGTGAGAACTCGCGCCCGCCGCCTTCCCAGGCTTGACGGTTCAGCTCGCCGATCCGGTTACGAGCCGATACGTCGCGCACGACGATGAAGACCCACGGCTGTGTGTTCTCGGCGCTCGGCGCGTACGTAGCGGCTTCGAGCACCCGCTCGACGAGCTCGTCCGAAACCGCCTCCGCGGTGAACGCGCGGTGCGCGCGTTGTGTCCGGACGATCGAGAAGAAGTCGGATGGTTCGGTCACGCCGACCGTTCGCCGAGCCGTCGGAACGTGTTCACGTACATGATCCGCAGCTCGGGCGTGTTCGCCCACCCGTCCCACGCCGGCGTTCCGGGCTGGCCGATCCGCTCGGAGACCCGCGGGGTCATGGTCTCGAACGCGCGCTCGGGATAGTCGGTGTCCATCTCGTAGAAGTGCATGAACCGGGGATCGCCGCCGGTCACGTTCTCGTACGGCGTGATCATCGAGTAGCCGGGCACCCCGGCCTCGGCGATGTGGCGGATGTGCACGAAGTCGGCCCAGTCGCGGAGCGCCCGCGCCTGGTCCGGCTGCCGGGGGCTGATCAGCACGAGCATCAGCCCGAGCGTCGGGCGGCCGGTGAGACACCCCTGGCCCGGGCGGGACGTGCGCCGGAAGCGATGGCCGGTGATGCCGTCGGGCGTCGTCGGGGCCGCGAACCCGTCATCGACCTCGTACACGCCGAGCAGCGAGAACTCGGGCAGCCTGCGGGGAAGGTCTGTGCGATCCCGGCACACGTTCTCCCACCACGTGGCGCGCCCGATACCGCCGCCCGCGAGCATCTCGCTCACCCTCGTCGCCGCGTAGTCGTCGCCGGGCGTGTCGCTCATCTCGAGATACAGGAAGGGCGTGGCGCGGTCCTCCACGGCTCGGATCCTATGCGTCGGTTTCCACGTCGCCGGTGAGGTCGATCGTGGCCGGCATCAGTCGTCGAGGCGGAAGCCGATCTTCATCGTCACCTGGAAGTGCCCGACCTCCCCGTTGTCGATCCATCCTCGGATCTCGGTCACCTCGAACCAGTCGAGATTGCGCAACGTCTCGCCGGCGCGTGAGACCCCGTTGCGGACCGCCTGCTGGACGCTGTCGGTCGACGTCCCGACGACCTCGGTCACGCGGTACGTGTGATCAGGGTGAGTGGGCATCAAGCCTCCCGGCAGCGAGTCGACGGAAAGGCCACACGCTACGCCCGTACGCTGCACAAGTGCCCCGACGTCACGACGCCGACGCGCGCGGCGACGCCGCGTTGCTGGCCGCCAAGGCACAGCTGCGTGACGAAGTCTGGGGCGCGTTGCGTGCTGCGAAGGTGGCGCGGTTCCCGGGAGCCGAGGGACGCATCCCCAACTTCGTCGGCGCCGAGGCCGCCGCTGAACGTCTGCGCGCCATGCCGGCGTGGCTACGTGCAGGCACCGTGAAGGCGAACCCCGACGCGCCGCAGTGGCCGGTCCGCCAGCGCGCCCTCGAGGACGGGAAGACCCTCTACATGGCCGTACCCCGGCTCGCCGAGGCGAAGCCGTTCTTCCTGCTCGATCCGACCCGGCTCGCCGATTCGCCGCGGCGGGCGTCGTCGATCAAAGGTGCGTCGCGGTCGGCCGTCACCGTCGACGTGTCGGACCTCGAGCCCGTCGACGTCGTCGTCGCCGGGTGCGTCGCCGTAGGCGAGGACGGCGCCCGGCTCGGCAAGGGCGGCGGCTTCAGCGACCTCGAGCTAGCGGTGGCTGCGGAAGCGGGGCTCATCGATCCCTCGACGGTCGTCGTGACGACGGTCCACGACCGCCAGGTCAGAGCAGCCGGCGAGATCCCGATCACCGGGCACGACATCCACGTCGATCTCGTTGTCACCCCGGAACGCGCGATCGATTGCCCCCGACCGCGCGGTTACCAACCTCCGCGACTGCGCTGGCGGGAGCTGACGGACGAGAAGATCGCGGCGATCCCGCTCCTCCAACGCCTCCGGTAGCGTGACGTGCATGTCAGGAAACCGGCTGGCCGCGCCTTGACGCGCCGGGTGGCTCCGCCGCCGGGGCAGGCCCCGATGCCGGCACCGAACGCGGCCGCGCTGCTGCGTCGCAACGCGACCGACACCGCCATTCGCGACCGGCCGGCCGTGAAGTTCGGCGACCGCGTATGGACGCACGGCGAGTACGTCGACGAGGCACGGCGTTGGTCACAGCTGTTTCTCGGTCGGGCCCCCGCCGGCCGGGCGTTGCATGTCGGCGTGCTGCTGGACAACACACCCGACTACCTCTTCGCGCTCGGCGGCGCCGCGCTGGCGGGCGCCGCGGTCGTGGGCCTCAATCACACCCGGCGCGACGAGCACCTCCTGCACGACATCGAGCACACGCACGTGGGGTTGATCGTGACCGAGCCGCGCCACGCGCCGCTGCTCGAGCCGATCGCGGGACGCCTGCCCACCGAGGCCGACAACCTGCTCGTCTCCACCCGGTTCGCCGACGGCGACGACCCCGAACCGAGCCTGGGCAAGCCGCTCGGCGACGCGCTCGCCGGCGTGCACGCGAAGGATCCTGGTCTCGAGCCGGATCCCGACACGCTGTGGGGTCTCATCTTCACGTCCGGCACGTCCGCCGCGCCCAAGGCCGTCATCTGCAGCCAGCGGCGGTTCATGGTCACCGGCAATCGCATGGGAATGATCATGGACCTCGGGCCCGACGACGTCGGCTACGTGTGCATGCCGCTGTTCCACTCGAACGCGCTGATGGTCGGCTGGTCGCCGTCGATCGTGTACGGGGCGTCGGTGGGGCTGGGCCGCAGATTCAGCGCCTCGCGGTGGCTGCCCGACGTCCGTCGCTACGCCTCGACCTATTTCAACTACACAGGAAAGCCGCTGGCGTACCTTCTCGCCACGCCTGAGCGTCCCGACGATGCCGACAACCCGCTGCGCGTGGCGTTCGGCAACGAGGGCTCGCCGGAAGTCGTCGATGCGTTCTCGCGGCGCTTCGGCGTTCACGTCATCGATGCGTACGGAGCGACCGAGGGCGGTGTCGCCGTCGACCGTGAAGCCGAGGAGCGCGCCGGCGCACTCGGGAAGGTCGTGCCGGCGGTCAAGGTGGTCGACGACGACGGAGAAGAGCGGCCGCGCGCCCGCTTCGACGCCGAAGAACGGCTGCTCAACGCCGACGAGTGCGTGGGGGAGATCGTCAACACGGCGGGCGCCGGCCCCTTCGAGGGCTACTACAACAACAGTGAGGCGAACGAGCGGACGCTCCGTTTCGGCTGGTACTGGACCGGCGACCTCGGGTACCTCGACGACGACGGATATCTGTACTTCGCGGGCCGCAACGCCGACTGGTTGCGCGTCGACGGCGAGAACTTCCCGGCCGGCCCCATCGAGTCGGCGTTGAGCCGGCACCCCGACGTCGTGCTCGCGACCGTGTACGGCGTGCCCGACGACCAGGCGGGTGACCAGGTCATGGTCGGGCTCGTGCTGCGTGACGGCTCGGCGTTCGATCCCGCCGCGTTCGCGGAGTGGGTGGACGCCCAGGACGGGATCGGCCCGAAGTGGCGTCCGCGCTACGTGCGCATCTTGCGGAATCCGCCGACCACTGGAACCAACAAGATCGTCAAGCGCAGCCTCGTCCACCAGAAGTGGCGCTCCGACCAGGTCAGCGGCGACAACGTGTACGTGCGAGCACGCGGTGAGCCCGCATACCACCCGTTCACGGCTGACGACGAGCGCGAGCTCCACGCGTCCTTCGTGCGCTACAAGCGCGACCGCTTCTGGGACCTCTAGTGGATCTCAGCTTCACCGACGAGGAACGCGCCTTCGCGGCGGAAGTGCGGGAGTGGCTGACCGCGAACGTCGAGCACCCGCCGGCGTTCCAGTCCGTCGACGAGGAGGTGGCCTGGGGGAGACAGTGGCAGGAGAAGCTGGCGGCCGAGCGCTGGGTCGGCATCCACTGGCCGGCAGAGTACGGCGGGCGCAGCGCCTCCGCGGTGCAGGTCGCGATCTTCAACATGGAGTACGCCCGCGCTCGCGCTGCTCAGCCCGTCAACCGGGTTGGCATCAACCTCGCCGGTCCCACCCTCCTCGCCCATGGGAGCGATGAGCAGAAGCAGCGATGGCTTCCCCGGATCCTCAGCGCCGAGGAGATCTGGTGCCAGCTGTTCAGCGAGCCGGGCGCGGGGAGCGATCTCGCGTCGCTGACGACGCGCGCCGTGCCCGTCGACGACGGTTGGCTGCTCAGCGGCCAGAAGGTGTGGACGAGCTATGCGCGCCATGCCCGGTGGGGGATCTGCCTGGCGCGCACGAATCCGGACGCGCCCCGGCATCGGGGCATCTCGTACCTCGTCCTCGACATGGAGGCGCCCGGCATCGAGGTGCGCCCGCTGGTTCAGATCACTGGAGAGGCTGAGTTCAATGAGGTGTTCCTCGACGAGGTCTTCGTGCCGCACGACCACCTGGTGGGCGAGCTCGACCGGGGCTGGGCGGTGGCGAACACGACGCTCGCTCACGAGCGCGGCACGTCGTTCCCGTTCAAGGAGCAGGTCGTGCACGAAGTGTTCCTCGACGATTTGTATGCGCTCGCGGCCGAACGGCGTGAGCTCGACGAACCCGAGATCGCCGACGCCCTCGCGCAGGCGTTCGTCGAACTGCGCGTCCTCCGATTGCACAACTGGCGCACGCTCTCGCGGCTTGGGAGGGGCGTCGAGCCGGGCCCGGAGTCCAGCTGGGTGAAGCTCGCGTGGACCGACATGACGCAGCACCTCTCCGACGGGGCGATCGACGTGGTGGGCGATGCGGGGCCGCTGTGGTTCGGCGCCGCCGACAATCCCGGGGCCGGCACGTGGCAACGGCAGTGGCTCTGGAGCAAGGCGGCGTCGATCGCGGGCGGCACTTCGGAGGTCCAGCGCACGATCATCGGCGAGCGGCTGCTCGGCTTGCCGCGCGAGGGGGTTCGAGAGTGATGGTGAAGGCAGTCGGGCTCGACCACGTGGTGCTCAACGTCGCCGACGTCGAGAGGAGCCTTGCGTGGTACTGCGGCGAGCTCGGGCTCGAGGGCCTGCGCGTCGAAGAGTGGCGGCGCGGCGAGGTGTTCTTCCCCTCATTGCGGCTCGACGAGACGACGATCATCGACCTCCTCCAGACCGATCGAACCGGACAAAACATCGATCACGTCTGTCTCGTCATCGAACCGACCGATCTCGACGCAATCGCCGCCACGGGCCGCTTCGACGTCGTCAGCGGTCCCGATCGGCGTTGGGGAGCGCGCGGCGACGGGAACAGCCTGTACGTGCTTGACCCGGATGGCAACGTCGTCGAGCTCCGCCACTACGCGTGAACAAACGTCGTCGCGTCGATGTCATCGGAATGGACTGATACCGTGCTGAGTGCGGTGGTCGCTCGTTGAGCCGACTCTCCGCACTGCTCAAGACGTGGGCATGAGAGGCAGGTTCTCAAGAAGCGGGTAGTACGGGTGCTCAAGCAGTCGGGCACGAGATAAGTCATTCAGTGAGGAGTAACTCTCGTGGCGACAGGCACCGTGAAGTGGTTCAACTCGGAGAAGGGCTACGGCTTCATCTCGCGTGAAGAGGGCCCCGATGTGTTCGTCCACTATTCCGCTATCCAGATGCCTGGCTACCGCACTCTCGAAGAGGGGCAGCGCGTAGAGTTCGACGTCGGCCCGGGCAAGAAGGGCGAGGAAGCCCAGAACGTCCGGATCGGCTGACACCTACGCTCATCCTTATTCCTTGGCGCGCGTTCCAGCCCAGAGGGTGAAGCGCGCCATCGGTAGGTAGTCCATCCGCTCGTACGTCGGGCGACCGAGGTCGCTCGCGATCAGCATCGACGGCGCGTCCGCGTCGGCGAGCGTCGCCGGCCACGTCAGTGCCTCGCCGTACCCGCGACCGCGCGCGGCTTTCCTCGCGCTCACGTACTCCACGTGCGACATCGAGTGACCGAGGTGCGCCATGGACGTGCCGAGCGGCTCGCCGTCCACCAAGCCGAGGAAGAACTGAAAGCGGTCGTCGTCGAGAAGGGACGGGGGCGTGAAGGCGCCTACGTCCAGGCCGGCGAGATCGGGCAGCGGATAGGCCTCGATCACGGTGCGCTCGAACGTCCGCAGCGTGTCGGCGTCGACGACTCGCACGATCTCCAGCTCCGGCGGCGGCGGTCGCCGGTCCCCGCCTCGCGGCCGCAACATGAGCGGCGGATGCCCGACTGGCCCCAATCCGTGGGAACACAGGTCGGGAGTCGGCAGGGGGCTGAACAACAGCCAGGACCCGCCCGGCGCCTGGTCGAAGAACGATGCGATCCGCGACACGACTCGGGATGCGTCACTCTCGCTGATGGGACCGAGAAGGACGGCGGCGTTCGTGTACGCGCTGGGCGTCCCGCTGTCCGCGACGACGAAGCCGTCTCCTTGGAGCGTGCGTCCGCCGGCGGCACGCGCCATCTCGACCACCATCTCCGCGAACGCGTCCGTATACGCCCGGAGCAGCGAGTCATCACTCGGGAGATCGCGCTCCCAGCCGTTCGCCAGGTGCTCGCCCGGGTCGGCGACCCAGTCGGACGCCACGGCTAGATCGAGTACAGCGTCCGGCAGCTCTCACCCGCGATCGTGGCCTGCTGCTCGGCCGTGAGGCCGGTCATCGCCTCGCGCAGCTCCTCCGTCACGCCGGGGAACTTCGCGTCGGGATGCGGATAGTCGCTGGCCCACACGATGCGGTCGGCGCCGACGAGAGGCGAGTTCGCGCTGAACCCGAGCGCGGACTCGTCGGGGTCGAAGCTGATCCAACACTGACGCCGGAAGTACTCGGACGGGTCGTGCCGCAGCCACGGCACGTCCCACGTGAAGATCTCACGATGATGATCGAGCCGTTCGAGCCAGGGCACGATCCATCCACCATTCGCCTCGAGGAAGACGATGCGGAGCTCGGGGAAGCGTTCGCACACGCCGCCGGCGAGGAGGAACGCGGCCGTGTTCATCATGTCGAACGGGTTCGAGATCGCCTGCGTGAAGTACACGTTGTCGATATTGATGCTGTCGTCGCTGGGCGGCAGGTTGGCGATGCCGAGGCGGTTGATCCGCAGGCCAAGGCACGCGCCGGGGAGGTCGGCCGTCAGGAACGGATGGAACCCCACGGCGAGGCCGGCGTCCGACGCCGCCTGCCAGAGCGGGTCGTACACCTCGTTGTTCATCGGCTTCCAGTCTTCGCTCGGGTTCGGGCGCAGCATCACGCCGACGATGCCCGGCTTGGCCCCGACGCGGCGGATCTCGGCCGCAGCGCGCTCGATGTCCTGCTGGGGGACGATCGCCACGCCGTACAAACGACCGGCGCCGTCCTGGACGTGATCGGAGAGCCAGTCGTTGTACGCACGACACTGCGCGTCCGCGAACTCGGCGTCGCGCAGCCCGCCGATCCCGAGCAGCATGGTGGGGTACACGATGGCGCGTCCGATGCCGTCGGTGTCCATGTCGGCGAGACGAGCCTGGGCGTTGTACGCCGCCGGCCGGACCTCGGTGTAGCGAAGCTCGCCCCGCTGCGCCCGCTCGCGCTCCTCGAGCGTCATCCCCGCCGTCCCGGCCAGCGCCAGCCCGTTGGCCGGGAGCCGCTGGCGGTCATAGATGCACCACTCCGTGCCGTCGGCGTCGGTCTCGATGTGCCAGATGCGGTCGGCGAGGTCCCTCGGCGCGTACTCGAGCATCCCGTCCGGATGCTCGAGCACGTGGCCGTCCGAGTCGACGAAGTCCAGCGGCGCGGTCGTGGTCATCGAAACCCCCGAGTTCGTGACGAAGTGGACGTGACTTTAGAGGAACCGGCGGATGATCCGCTCTTTGACCTTCGTGTAGGGCGGATACGCGAACTTCGGATCGAGACGTGTCGGCTTGACGAGCACGCTCTTCCGGTGACTGAAGACGTTGAAGCCCGCCTTGCCGTGATAAGCGCCCATGCCGCTGGCGCCGACGCCGCCGAACGGCAGGTCGGGGACGGCGACGTGCATCACCGTCGCGTTCACGCAGACACCTCCCGAGCTCGTCTGGTCGAGGACGCGCTCCTGCGCGGCTTGCGACTCGGAGAAGACGTACAGCGCGAGCGGCCGATCCCGTTCGTTCACGAACCGGATCGCCTCGTCGACGTGGGCAACCGGCAGGACGGGGAGGATCGGCCCGAAGATCTCCTCCGTCATGACGGGGGAACCGGGCGCGACGTCGCCCAGGACGGTCGGCGCGACGTAGCGCCCTTCGGCGCGGGTCTCGCCACCGACGGCCGGTGTGCCGCCGGTGAGCAATTGCTCGAGGCGTTGGAAGTGGGCGTCGTTGACGATGCGGGCATAGTCGGGGCTGGCGGCGGGATCGGGGCCGTAGAAGTCGCGGATCGCGCGGGCGATCTGCTGCACGAGCTCCTCGTGTCGGGGGCGGGCGACGAGCACGTAGTCGGGCGCGATGCAGGTCTGACCAGCATTCAGGAACTTGCCGAAGGCGATGCGCCGCGCCGCGACCTCGACGTTGGCGGCTGCGTCGACGATCACGGGGGACTTGCCGCCGAGCTCGAGCGTCACCGGGGTCAGATGCTTGGCGGCCGCCTCCATGACGATCCGGCCGACCCGACCGTTGCCGGTGTAGAAGACGTAGTCGAACCGTTCGGCGAGGAGCGCCTGCGTCTCGGTGACGCCACCCTCCACGATCGCAACAGTGTCGGGGTCGAGGTACTCGGGCACGAGGCGCGCCAGCGCGGCGGAGGTGTGCGCGGATACCTCGGACGGCTTGCCGACCACGGAGTTGCCGGCTGCGAGCGCGCCCACCATCGGCAGCAGGAGCAGGTGCACCGGGTAGTTCCAGGGAGCGATGACCAATGCCACGCCGAAGGGCTCACGTCGGACGGTCGCGCGCCCCGGGCGCTGCGCCAGGGGTGTCCAGACCCGCTCCGGCTTCATCCAGCTCGCGAGGTGACGCAGCGTGTGCTCGACTTCGTTGATCACGATGCCGATGTCGCTGGCCCACCCCTCGAGGCGCGGCTTGCCGAGGTCGGCGGCGAGCGCGTCGAGGAAGTCGGCTTCGCGCTCTTCGAGCATCGCCTTCATGCGCTGGAGCTGTTGGCGGCGCCACTCGATGGGACGCGTGCGTCCGGATTCGAACGCCTCCCGCAACGTCGCAACCAGCTTCGGGATCTCCGACGCCTCCGTGGCCGGCGTGGGCGTCTCGGTCTGCATCGGCATCGATCCCCCTTCGATTTCGGTCAGACGTGGTCGAGCACACCGCGCAGGTCGGGGATCACGACGACGCCTTCCGGGTCGAGGTCCTCGGGCGCGGTCGGATCGGGCCAGTGGCCGTCGCGGGACAGGTACAGCGGCGTCATGCCCATGGCGCGCGGTCCGGCGACGTCGGGTCCCCACGTGTCACCGACGAACACGCACTCGGTTGCCTCGACGCCGAGCTTCGCCATCGTGTGCTCGAAGATCCGGGGGTGCGGCTTGCGGGCGCCCGCCCACGCCGACGACACCTGGACGTCGACGAGGTCGGACAGTCCGACTTCGTCGACGGCTTGCGTGAGGTCCCAGTCCCAGTTCGAGCAGATCCCAAGTCGGACCCTTCTCGCTCGGAGCTCGGCGAGCACGCCGCTCGCCTCGGGGTACGCCTCGAGCACCCGCGACGCGGCGCCGTCACGCAGCTTCTGAAGAATCATCTCGTACTCGCCCGGATGCACGTCGGTCTCCGCGAGCATGCCGAGCAGGCGCTCGCGCTGCCACGCCGTGTAGTGGTCGCGGCTGCGCGAGTGCTCGAGGTGCTCGATCCCGTCGATGCCGTCGTTGAACCAGCGATCGCGGGTCTCGAGAGGAAGCTCGTAGCCGTGCTCGGCCAGCACGTCGTCGGCCGAGATCCAGTGGGTGGCGTGCGCCAGCGTGCCGTAGTAGTCGAGCAAGACCGCGGCCGGCGCATG
>DATFPZ010000067.1:0-10147 GCA_035264545.1 Acidimicrobiia bacterium | reverse complement strand
CGTCGGCATGAAGTATCCAATGCCCGGCATCTGCGGCGGCATGCCCGGCGAACCGAACCAGCTCACGATTCGCTACGAGTCCGATGATCCGTTCGTCGTGCAGCACACCGCCGACTGGGTGCCCATCGATGCCGGTCAGCGCATCTGTTACGACTACGGCGGCGGTGGCGGTTGGGGCAACCCGCTCGACCGCGATCCGCAAGCCGTGCTCGACGACGTGCTCGACGAGTACGTGAGCGTCGACGGTGCCGAGCGCGACTACGGCGTCGTCCTCACCGGCTCGCTCGAGGATCTCACGCTCGCGATCAACCCCGGGGCGACCGACCGGCTGCGCGCCGAGCGCCGCTCGATGCGTTCCTGAAGCCCGCTGAACGAACGCCGTGCACGCATCGGGGGGCGAGTGATGGGCTACCGGGTGGGGGTCGATGTCGGGGGGACGTTCACTGACCTCATCTGTGTGACGCCCGACGGCGACGTCGCGCTCGACAAGACGCCGACCACACCCGACGACCAGTCGATCGGGGTCATGAACGGCCTCGAGGAGCTCGCCGACCGGTTCGATCGCCCTGTCTCCGAGCTGTGCGCCGAGATCGACATCCTCGTCCACGGCACGACCACCGCCGACAACACGATGATCGAGATGAACGGCGCGCCCACCGGCCTGCTCGTGACCGAGGGGCATCGCGACGAGATCGAGATGCGCCGCGTTCACAAGGAGGAGATCTGGGACCCCACGTACCCGGCGCCGGCGCCGATCGCGCGCCGGCGAGCGCGCATCCCCGTCTCCGAGCGCATGAACTTCCGCGGCGAGGTACTCACACCGCTCGACGAGGACGCCGTCCGCCGTGGTGTGCGGCGACTGAAGCAACTCGGCGTGCAATCGATTGCGGTGATGTTCCTGTTCAGCTTCGTGAACCCCGACCACGAGCGACGCGCCGCCGAGATCGTCCGGGAGGAGTTCCCTGACATCGACCACGTGTCGCTCTCACACGAGGTGATGGCACGGGGGCCGGAATTCGAACGAGTGTCGACGACACTCGTGAACGCGTACGTCGCCCCCAAGATCGCCGCGTACGTCGGCCGCCTGCAGGAGAAGCTGCGCGTCGCCGGCTACGGCGGGCCGCTGCTCATCATGCAGTCGACGGGTGGTGTGATGCCGCCCGACTACGTCGCCCGCCGGGCGGTGTCGGTGCTGGCGTCCGGCCCGACCGGGGGCGTAATGGGCGCGGCGCTCGCGGCAGGGAAGGCCGGCGTCGAGGACTTCATCGCCGTCGACATGGGTGGCACCAGCTTCGACGTGTGCCTCGTGCGCGACGGGCAGCCCGAGATCAAGACCGACTGGAACTGGCGTTACCGGTACTACATAGGCCTGCCGATGGTGGACGTGCAGAGCGTGGGCGCGGGCGGCGGGTCGATCGCCCGGGTGCGCCAGGGTGCGCTGCTCGTTGGTCCCGAGAGCGCCGGCTCCGCGCCGGGGCCGGTCTGCTACGGACGGGGCGGCACCCAGCCGACGGTCACCGACGCCGACGCCGTGCTCGGGTACCTCCCCCTCGACGGGTTTGCCGGAGGCCGCATGACGCTCGACCTCGACGGTGCGCGCGACGCCATCCAACGCGACGTCGCCGAGCCGCTCGGACTCGACGTCGTCGAGGCCGCCTGGGGCATCGAGCGCATCGTGAACGCCAACATGGCGAACGCGACCCGCCGGGTGCTGGCGTCGCACGGCGCCGACGCCCGGGAGCTCGCGCTGATCGCCTACGGAGGCAACGGCGCCGTGCACGCGTGGGCGATCGCGACCGAGCTCGGCATCGACCGCATCCTCGTCCCGAAGGCGGCGCCGGCATTCTCCGCCCTCGGTGTCCTCGTCGCCGACTACGTCGTCGATCTCGTGCGCGCGTACGTCGTCCCGCTGTCGCAGGTCGACCTGGCCCGTGTGCACGCGCTCATGTCGGAGCTGCGGGACGTGGCCCGCAAGGAGCTCGACCCGACCGGTCTCGTCGAGACGCAGGTCGACGTCGGTCTGTACGCGCAGATGTGCTACCCGGGTCAGAACTTCGACATGAGCGTGCCCGTCCCCGAGGCCGACGCGCTCGACGAGCCCGGGCTGCTCGATCTCACCGAGCGGTTCCATGACCAGCACGAGGCCGACCGGGGTTTCTGCTTCCGGAACCAGCAACCGTTGCTGCGCGGCGTACGGCTCGTCGCCCGCGGCTTCACGCCCAAGCCGGAGCGCCTCGCGCCGCTCGGCGCGGTCCGGGAGGCGAAAGCGGCGCGGCGGGGCGCACGGCGCGTGTACTTCGGGCCCGAGTTCATGGGATCGGGTTTCGTGGACGCCCCCGTCTACGACGGCTCCGTCCTCGGCCCCGGCGTCGAGGTGCGCGGACCCGCACTCGTCGAGGATCCGTTCACGGTGGTGGTGCTTCCCCCGGGCGCGACGGCTCGGCTCGACGAGCTGGGCAACTACGCGCTCACGGTCTCGTAGCCTCCGCTGCGTGCCGGTCTACTTCGATCCTGACTCGTACGCGATCGTCGAGGCGGCGTGCGAGCGGCTCATCCCCGCGGTCGCCGGGCATCCCGGCGCCGGCGCACTCGGGGTCGCCGACTATATCGACGGGCTGCTCGGCGCCTTCGCCGTCGATCCTCCCCGGATCTGGGCGGGCGGGCCGTTCTCGGGTCGGTACGGCGGCGAGGCGTCGTTCGGCACGTTCCTGCGCCTCTCGCGCCTCGAGGAGCTCGCCTGGCGCACGCGCATCGAGGGCTCGCAGGGCATCGCCGAGCGCGAGCTCAACGGCCCGGTACGGGGCTGGCAGCAGGAGTACCGCGACGGGATCACCGCGCTCGGTCCCGACTTCGCCGCGCTCCCTGCCGACGAACAGGATGCCCGCCTCGACGCCGTGCCGGAGTTCAAGCAACTGCTGTACGGGCACGCGTGCGAGGGTGCATACGGCGCCCCCGAGTACGGCGGCAACCGCGACCTCGCGGGCTGGCGGGCGATCGGGTTCCCGGGCGACGTGCAACCGCGCGGCTACCGCGACGACGAGGTGCGCGGCCGTGACTGATCGCGATTGCGATGCGGTGATCGTCGGCAGCGGCCCCGGAGGCGCGACCGCGGCCGACGTGCTGACGGCGGCGGGATGGTCGGTGATCGTGCTCGAGAAGGGCCGCAACCACCTGCTCCGGCTCGAGCCGCCATTCGAGGCGGCGGGCGAGATCAGCAGCGATGAGATCAAATTCACGCAGCGGCATTTTCTCGGCCCCGATCCCTTGCTCGAGCCCCGCACGTTCCGCAGCTCGGGCGTGAATGGCGATCGGGACTTCACGGGCGACGTGAACAACCTCCCGTCGACGGTGGGCGGCGGCGGCTTCCACGCCGACGGGAAGCTGCCCCGGTTTCGGGAGGTCGACTTCCGTCCCCGCACCGAGCTCGGACCGATCGACGGCGCCGACGTCGTCGACTGGCCGCTCGAGTACGACGAGCTCGAGCCGTACTACGCCGAGGCCGAGCGTGCCGTCGGCGTGGCCGGAGACGACACCGCCAATCCGTTCGCGGCGTGGCGGTCTGGCCCGTATCCCATGCCGCCGGGTCCCGACATGTTCTGCGCCGTCCTCACGAGCGACGCCGCGACGCGCCTCGGCTACCACCCGTACCGGGCACCGACCGGTGTGAACAGCGTGGAGTACGACGGCCGGCCGGCGTGCAACAACTGCGGCTTCTGCGGGTTCTTCGGCTGTCCGATCGACGCCAAAGGTGATCCGGTGGCGTCGCTACGGCGCGCGCTCCGGACCGGTCGGTGCGAGATCCGTCCCGAGTCCTACGTGCGCGAGGTTGTGCTCGACCGCGCGGGACGCCAGGCCCGCGGCGTCCGGTACCTCGACGGCACGCAGCACGAGCACGAGGTGACCGCGGGCTGTGTCGTGCTCGCGGGCGGCGCGTTCGAGACGCCGCGCCTCTTGATGCGCAGCGGCATCGGCAATCCCGACGTCGTCGGCCGCTTCCTCATGTTCCATTTCCAAACGCTCGTGCTCGGCATCTTCCCGTTCCGGCTGCACGCGCACCGCGGACGGGCCGTGACGCACCTGATGGACGACCCGATGATCCCGGACGCGGCGGCGTCCCGCGCCGCCGAGGAAGCCGACCTTCCCTACTTCCGGGGTGGGATCGTCGAGCATGGAGGAGCCGGGCAGCCGATCATCGAGGCGATCCACCTGCCGCCGGGCGAGCTCCACTCGCAGCTGATGGTCGAGTCGACCACGCGCGACCGCATGGCGGTGTTCACGATGCAAGGAGAGGACCTCCCCCAGGCCACGAACCGCGTGGACCTCGACCCGCACGTGCGCGACGTCTGGGGATCGGCGGCGGGGCGGGTGACCTACACGCCCCATCGCCATGAGGTCGCGTGCGCCGAGCACTGGGCGCCCCGCCTCGAAGCCGTCATGCGCGACGCCGGCGCGCACACCGCGTTCTGGGTGACATCACCGCCAAGGCCCGGGTCCGAGTTCGACGCGATGAATCCCACGCCGATCTCGCGCCACGTCATGGGGACGGCGCGGATGGGGAACGACCCCCGCACGACCGTGTTCGATCGGTGGCAACGCCTCCACGACGTCGACAACGTGCTGTGCGCCGACTCGTCCGTGTTCCCGACGTCGACCGGTTACGGGCCCACGCTCACGCTCGTCGCCCTCGCGATGCGGGCGTGCCTTTCCCTGGCCGGTGTCGAACTGTCGCAGTCGGCCTAGACCGGCACCGGATCCCGCGACTCGACGTCGTCACTCCGGGGAATCGGCGCGAGCTGGGGTTTTCGCACACGCGGGGGCGGCTGGCGCAGGTCGCGGGCAATGCCGGCGAATTGCAGCAGCTTGAGCATGTAGTAGACGACGTCGATTTCCCACCAGAAGAACCCCTGGCGCGCCGACGACTGGTAATGGTGGTGGTTGTTGTGCCATCCCTCGCCCCCGGTCAGCAGGGCGACGAAGATCGAGTTCCGGCTCGTGTCGGGGGTGTCGTACCGGCGGCGACCGAACACGTGCGCCAGCGAGTTCACCGTGAACGTCGAATGCCACAGCAGCACGTTCGACAGGAAGAACCCGATGATCAGGCCGCTCCAACCGCCGATCAGGAAACATGTCACGCCGAGCGCCCACATCGGGATCCAGTCGTGCTTGTCGAGGAAGCGCAGCTCGGGGTAGCGGGCGAAGTCCTTGATTGCGTCCGTGTCGGTCGCCGAGTACTTGTCGCAAAGGATCCATCCGACGTGGCTCCACCAGAAACCCTTCCGGGGCGAGTGGAGGTCCCGCTCGGTGTCGGCGAACTGGTGATGACGCCGGTGGTGACCCGCCCACCAGAGCACGCCCTTCTGGCACGCGGTCCCGCCGCCGAACGCCATCACGAATTGCGCGACGCGCCCGAGCTTGTAGCTGCGGTGGGCGAAGTACCGGTGGTACCCGGCTGTGATGAAGAACATCCGGCCGAAGAAGGTGACCGCAAGTAAGACGAGGGCCGTCGTCGTCACGCCGGTGACGAAGGCGAGCAGCGGCAGCAGCTGGAGCAGGAAGAAGGGGATCGACGAGCGGACGTTCACCCGCTCGCTCGGCGATCGAGCGATGGCGTGCTCCATGGGACCTCCCGCGACTCTCCCTACGGGAGTAGCGCTCAGAGCTCTGCCCGGTGGATCGGACCTACCTACCAGTAGGTAGACCCTACCCTGCGGGCCCGCCGGAGAAACGTCACCCGGCGACCGTCGCGCTCCCCTGTCAGGCTGGGCCCCGTCCGGCGATTGCCCGAGCGTGGAGGCGGCACATGGGCGCGTACGAGCACGAGGGCCTGCGAGTCGACGTCGACCAGGGGGTCGCGTTCGTGACGCTTGACCATCCGCCGGTGAACCTGTTCGACGCCGTGCTCATCGGTTCCCTCTGGGACCTCGCCGGTGAGCTGGCTGACAACGGTGACGTGGGCGCCGTCGTCGTCCAGAGCGCCGACCCCGAGTTCTTCATCGCGCACGCCGACCTCGCGCTCATCCAGTCGCTGCCACGCGACCGGACCGACCGGCCCGAGCAACTCGAGTTCATCCACGTATTCATGGAGCGGTGGCGGACGCTCCCGCAGGTCACGATCGCGCAGCTCGAAGGGCGCGCCCGCGGCGGCGGGAGCGAGTTCGTGCTCTCGCTCGATCTCCGCTTCGGGGCAATCGGTCGGGCGATCCTCGGCCAGCCCGAGGTCGCGGTCGGCATCCTCCCCGGCGGGAGCGGTACCCAACGGCTCCCCCGCCTCATGGGCAGGAGCCGGGCGCTCGAAGTCGTCCTCGGGTGCGAAGACTTCGACGCCGTGCTCGCCGAACGGTACGGCTGGATCAACCGTGCGCTCCCGGCCGCCGAGATCGGCCCCTTCGTCGAACGACTGGCGCGGCGGATCGCGGCGTTCCCACCGCAGGCCGTGCGGCTGGCCAAGCGCGCCGTCGACGCCGCCGGCGGCCCGCTCGAGGATGGTCTCCTCGAGGAAGCGCACTGCTTCAATCTCACGCTCGCCGATCCACAGCTCGACGCCCGCATGGAAGGGGCCCTGGCGGCCGGGGCGCAGACGCGTGAGGGGGAACTCGACCTCCCGGGCCTGATCGAGGCGTCGTTACGCCCTGGTTCAGCACGGTGACACGCCCGGTTCACGCTTGGCGTCCCGGGCGAAGGACTCCCAGCGCACTTTCAGCTAGCACCCAGACAGGTCCAAGGCGGCTGTGCTCGCGTCACACGCCGCGCACGCGATCCGGGAGGTCGAGATGGCCGACGAGACGACGCCCGGCACGAAGCCCTCGGCGTCCGAAGAGCTCGAGCGTGCGCTGTTCGAGGTGAAGCGGGTCATCGTCGGGCAGGACCGAATGGTCGAGCGAATCCTCGTGTGCCTGCTCGCCGAGGGGCACTGCCTGGTCGAGGGCGTTCCCGGTCTCGCCAAGACCCTGACGGTCGAGACCTTCGCGAACACGATCGGCGGGACCTTCGTCCGCTTGCAGTTCACGCCCGACCTGGTGCCGTCCGATCTCGTCGGCACCCGCATCTACCGGCCGTCGCGTGAGGCCTTCGACGTCGAGCTGGGTCCGGTGTTCGCGAACTTCGTCCTCGCCGACGAGATCAACCGGGCGCCGGCGAAAGTGCAGTCGGCGCTGCTCGAGGTGATGGCGGAGCGCCAGGTCTCGATTGGTGGGACCACCTACGCGGTCCCGCGCCCGTTCCTCGTGCTCGCGACGCAGAACCCGATCGAATCAGAGGGCGTGTACCCGCTGCCCGAGGCGCAGCGAGACCGGTTCCTCATGAAGATCGTCGTCGACTACCCGACCCCACTCGAAGAGCGCGAGATCGTCCGGCGCATGGGCGCGAGCCCGCCGCGCGCCGAGCAGGTGCTCGCGGCCGACTCCTTGCTCGCGGTGCAACAGCTCGTCGAGCAGGTCTTCGTGCACAACGCAGTGCTCGATTACGCAGTGCAGCTCGTGCACGCGACCCGCGTGCCGGCGGAGTACGGGCTTCCGCACGTCGCCGCCCGGGTGGCGTACGGCGCGAGTCCCCGGGCCAGCCTCGGCCTCGTCGCTGCCGGCCGCGCCCTGGCGTTGCTCCGGGGCCGGGACTACGTGCTCCCGCAGGACGTGATCGCGATCGCGCCGGAGGTGCTGCGCCATCGCGTCGTGCTGTCGTACGAGGCGCTCGCCGAAGGCATCGACGCGGACCGGGTGGTCGAGGAGGTGTTGCGCACGATCCCGGTCCCACAGATCGCGCCGAGCCAGGACCGGATCACGCAACTCCCCGCCGAGGACACCGCGTGACCCCGGGCGCGTCGCCGCTCGCGGCGACGACACGCGCCGACGCGGTGCTCCGCCAGCTCGAGCTGCTCGTGACCCGGCGCCTGGACGGGCTCCTCCAAGGGGACTTCCAAGGGCTCGTGCCCGGCGCAGGAAGCGAGGCGGGCGACGGACGGGTCTACCGACCCGGCGACGACGTACGGCGCATGGACTGGAACCTGACCGCACGTACCACCGTGCCGCACGTGCGCCAGACCATCATCGACCGGGAGCTCGAGACCTGGTTGCTCGTCGACGGCTCGGCGAGCCTCGATTTCGGCACCGCCGACTGCGAGAAGCGCGACCTCGCCCTGTTCGCCGCCGCCGCCGTCGGCTTCCTGACGGCACGGCAGGGGAACCGGCTCGGGACGATGCTCGCGACCCCCACCGGGACCGTCACTCGGCCGCCCCGGTCGGGCCGGGCGCCGCTGCTGGCGCGACTGCACGAGCTGGCTGCCTACCGGGCACCCGACGCACCCGATGCAGCTTCGCCGCCCGCCGACCTCGCCGCCGCGATGGACGCGCTCCGCCGAGTGGCGCGCCGCCGCGGCCTCGTCGTCGTGGTGTCCGACTTCCTCGAGCCGCGCGACTGGGAGCGTCCCTTCCGTGGCCTCGCCTCCCTCCACGACGTCCTCGCGGTCGAGGTGGTCGACCCGCGGGAGCTGGAGCTCCCCCCGGTGGGCCTCCTCATGCTCGTGGACCCCGAGACGGGCCACCGCGTCGAGGTCCAGACGAGGAGCGCGAAGCTCCGCGCCCGGTTCGCGGCAGCAGCGGCGAACCAACGCAGCTCGATCGCGGGGGCGCTCCGGCGGGCCGGCGTCGACCACGTCCAGCTGCGCACCGACCGTGACTGGCTGCAGGACATCGTCCGCTTCGTGGTGGCACGCCGGCGGCGGCGAGCCGGCCGGCCCGCGCCGCGGCGATGAACTTCCTCGCCCCCGGCCGGCTGTGGCTCCTTGTCGTCGTGGTGGCGCTCGCTGCCGCGTACGTCGTCGTGCAGCGCCGCCGTCGTCATTACGCGGCTCGGTTCACGAACCTGGATCTCCTCGCATCGGTCGCGCCGAAGCGACCGGGGTGGCGCCGACACGTCTCCGCCGCCGCGATGCTGGCGGCGCTCGTGGTGCTCGTTGCCGCCTGGGCACGCCCGACGCGCCCCGAGCACGTCCCCCGGGAACGGGCAACGGTGATGCTGGCGGTCGACACGTCGGTCTCGATGCGCGCCTCGGACGTCGAGCCGTCCCGCCTGGAAGCCGCCAAGGCGGCTGGATCGTCGTTCGTCGACAATCTTCCGAAACGCTTCCGGCTCGGCCTCGTCGCGTTCGACAGCGATGCCCGCCAGGTCGTCGCGCCCACGCAGGAACACCGCAGAGTCCGGGGCGCGCTCGAACGGCTCCGACTGAACGAGCGCACCGCGATCGGTGAGGCGATCTACGGCTCGCTGGAGTCACTGCACGACCTCCCGTCACGCTCGTCGCGTCGCCCGATCGCCCACATCGTCCTGATGTCGGACGGCTCCACCAACACCGGGCGGAGCAACGAGTCCGCCGCGCAGGCGGCGGCGCGGGCACGGGTTCCGGTGACGACGATCGCGTTCGGGACCGACGACGGAACGATCATGGAGAGCGGCGAGGAATATCCGGTGCCGGTCGACCGGGACGCATTGCGCGAGATCGCCGACACGACGCGCGGCCGGTTCTACGAAGCGCAGAGCGCCGAGCAACTCCGCAGCGTCTACAGCGACATCGGCTCCTCCGTCGGCTTTCGCACCGAACAGCGCGAGGCCACCGCGTGGTTCGTGGGAATCGCGCTGGCGTTCGCGATCGGCGCCGCCGGCGCGTCACTGGTCTGGACATCGAGACTGCCCTGAACGGGCAGTGTCATTGCGCGCCCGTTACGCGCTGGTACGTCCCCGTGAGCTTGCCTTTCGCGAGCACGTTGCCTTTGATCGCGGCGCGGAGCTCGTCGGCGGACGCGCCCGGCGCGAGCGTGATCTGCTTCGCGAGCGCGAACACGGTGAAGATGTAGTGGTGGGGCTCGGAGCTCGGCGGAGGACACGGGCCCCGGTAGGCATCGTTCCCGAACGTGTTCTTCCCCTGGACGACGCCCGCGGGCAGGGTCTCCTCCGGCACGCCGGACTTCGGCAGATGCCACGCCGCCCAGTGGACGAGCGTGCCGCTCGGCGCATCGGGATCCGTCATGATCAGGGCGACGTCCTTGGCCGTCTTCGGGATCCGCGCGAGCTTGAGTGGCGGCGAAGCATTCGCCCCGTCGCAGGTGAAGCCGCTCGGGATCGCCTTGTTGTTGCCGAACGCGGCGCTCGTCACCGT
>DATFPZ010000066.1:0-7191 GCA_035264545.1 Acidimicrobiia bacterium | reverse complement strand
GGAGAGCGCTCCCCCGCCGCCGACGCCGATGTACATCCGCGTATTGCCGTTCGGGAGCGTCACGACGTCGAACTCCGTGCGCTCCATGCCGGCTCCGGTGGCAGGATCGATCGGCGGGGCGAGCGGCGCGAAGATCTGTGTCCACGTGCCGGGGTCGCCGTTCGAGTCCGAGCGCCAGATGCCCTTCGCGAAGAAGGACGCATAGACGGTGTTCGGGTCGACCGGGTCGACCTTCACGCGCCGGGCGCCGCGCGGCGAGCAGTCGGTCTGGCCGAGGAACACCTGCGACGGCGTCTTGTCCGTGCAGTTCGTCGCGTTGCCCTGGCTGACGAGCGAGAACGTCGCCCCGCCGTCGGTCGAGCGCCAGAGCCCGAAGTGCGGCGCGCCCGGGATGTTGACGCCGCGATCGGCGCCCGTGCAGCAGGTGCTCGTCAGGCCGCGCGAGCCCTGTGCGCCGCTGGCGACGAAGATCGTCGACGAGTCGCCGGGCTTGACCTCGATCGAGCCGATACCGCGACCGCTGAAGTACTGGCTGCCGATTGGCCCGCTCCAGTGGTCGCCGCCGTCGCTCGACCTGTACATGCCGACGCCCGCGAGACAGCCGCTCCGGCAGATGTTCGGCTCACCGGTCCCCGCGTAGATCACGTTGCTCGTCGGGTCGTTCGGGTCGAGCTCGAGCGCGGCCGTGTTGTTGTGCTGGAACTCGGGCGAGACGTACTCCCACTCCGGCTGCTGAGCGAAAGCGTTGTCCGTCCGCCAGATGCCGCCGCCGGCGTTCGCGATCCAGTAGCGGCACTTCGCAGGGGTGCAGTTCGGGTCGATGACGCTGTGCGCCGTCCGGCCTCCGGCCACGTACGTGTTCGGGACGTACACGTACCGGTTCCGGAAGGGGTTCAGCGGATAGACGGCGTTGTCAGGCCCGAGGTTCTTCCAGCGACCGTGGTCGCCGAGCTTCGCGTTCGCGTTCCCGCGCGACTTCAGCGCGGACCAGTCGTGGCGGCTGCCGGTGATGGCCGCGAGCGGGACGGCCGTGCCCGGGGAGGCGTGCATGGTCCAGTCCTGGGCGCCGTCGCCGGCGCCTTCGGCGGCCTCACCCTGCTCGTACTCGGGCGCGCCGGGCGCGAACTTGGCCGAAGCCGCGAGCTTCTGCCGCAGGGCGGGTGAGATCGCTCCGCTCTCGAGCGCTTCGCCGATGTTCGACCTGGCCTGGACTGGTGCAGCGGAATCGCGACTGACGACGCCGATCATCAATGCGGTCAAGATGACTGCGACGGCGCCTGCGGCGGCGAGCGCGATCCGGTGCCGTGCGAGACCTCGACGGCTTGGATCCTTCGACGGCATATCTCTCCTTCCGGGACGACTTCGAGCTGAACCGAGGCGGAGACGTCCGCGGACGCTCCGTTCGGCGGCAAGGCTCCGCTCCAACCGATGCACGAGCTCGGCATTGAGGCTCCTGCCGGACCGCGCAGCCGATTCCCTCAGCTGATCACGCAGCTGCGCGGGCATGCGGAGCAGAAAGCGATAGACCTCCCCGTTCACTGAGCGCGGGGATATTGCCTCATCACGCGCCTGATATCAACCTCTATACGTTCGCGAGCGGCCTCGAGAGCAGAAGGGCCGCCCGAAGGCGGCCCTTCCGTCCCTGGAGGGGAACGCTTGCTACTTCGGCCCGCCCAGCTTGTGCACCCAGATTCCCTGCGAGTGCGTCGCTGCGTAGACGAGGCTCGGGCAGCCCTTCTTCCCTGCGCCGACACAGGTCGGCACGCGGGACGACGGCTGGATCTCGAGATGCGTGATCTCGAGCCGCGGCATCCCGGGCGGAACCGTCCAGGAGCCCTTGCCGTCGTTGGAGCCCTTCACCACGCCGAAGTCGGTCGCGACGTAGAGCGTGTGCTTGCTGTCGTCGCGAACGACGTCGTTGACGGGCAGGTCGCCGTTCGAGTTCGGCGTCGGGAACGCCGCCGTGCCACGCTCGACGTTCAGGTTCGTGAAGACACCTGAGCCCGCCGCGGTGCCGCCTTCGCGGACCTGGAACACGTGGCCCGGCGTCGTCGGCGTCGCGGCGTTGTAGCCCGAGTAGGACACCCACGCCCGGCTCGTGTCATTCGGGTCGGGGTAGATCCCGCTCGGGAAGCGGGTCGGCGAGGTGGCGTTGTCGATCCGGTGCCACACGACGGCGGCGGGCGTCGTCGCATCGGCGTTGTGCGTCACGAACACGCGGCCGGCCGACGTCGTCGCCCACAGCGTCCCGTGATCCGCTCCGTTGCGAGCCAGCCACGAGATCGAGCCGCCGGCGCGGTCCGCGCCGTACACGGTCCCGGTCAGGTCGCCGGGCGTGTTTGCGCCCTGCGGCCCCCCGAGCGGCTGGTAGTCGCCGCACTTCGGGTCGGCCCCCGAGGTGATGAACTCCGGGCAGTTCGCCTCGTAGAAGGCGATGTTCGGGTTCTTGTCCTGCGGGACCGCACCCGGCGTGCCGGCACCGAACGCCCATGTGCGCCAGACGTGCTGCGAGCCCGAGAAGATCGGGTGCGCGCCCGGCACGGGGTTCGGGTCGGCCGCCTGCGGCCAGTAGAACGCCGTGGTCTCACCGCTGTTCACGATCGGCGCCGAGGTGATGACCCACTTTTCGGGATCGCCGTTGCGGAAGTTCGAGTCGCTGAACCCGCCCGTGAACTGGTTGAAGCGCCACGTCGGGTTGGCCCCGTCGTAGCCGGCGTTGCCGCCGTCGCCGTAGATCGTCTGCGTGAACGTCTCCGTTCCGCAGCCCACGTTCGTCCACGTGCCGTTGTCCTGGGTCCCGCCCATGACCTCGCACGAGTTCTTCGGATTGATGGCGACGTTCTCGAACTGCAGCGTGCTGCCGTAGCCGACATTGAGCCGGTCGATGCGCGTCGGGATCCGCGACAGCAGGCGCTGGCACGCGAGCGTGTCGCCCGCGTCGAGCGGCTGGCGGATCGTCGTGCACTGCGACGAGGTATCGCCGAACGACCCGCTCGTCCGGATGATGCCGCCGTCCGACGATTCGAAGATCTGCGTCGGGTTCGACGGGTTCACGACGAGCTCGTGCTGGTCCGGGTGGATCGAGTTCGGTGCGAACAGGCAGGGTGAGATGCCCCGCAGCGCGCACCAGCTCGCCGGCTCGTCCTGCATGTCGTACGTCAGGTCGGTGAACGTGCGGTTGTTGTTCGCTGCGTCGGGGTCCCCGGCCGTATTCGAGTACAGGACGGCCCGCCCGTTCGAGCGGTTGTTCCCGCAGCCGACGCCCTTCGTGAGGCACGGGACCTCGCCGTACGTGAACGAACCGATCACGTAGACGGTGTCCGCCATCAGCGGCTTGGTCGGCGTGATCACGTCCTGGTCGTACCAGCACTGACCGGTGCAGAAGTTGACGGTCGGGAAGTACGGGCTCGCCGTCGAGTTCGAGGTCAGCCGTTGCCAGCCGTTGTAGGTGGCCGGGAACGGGTTGCCGTTGCCCGCCGGTGTGGCGAGCCCGGGCGCCTGGCTGGCCAGCAGCGTCGCGGCCGGCTGGTTGGCGTTGTCCGTCCGCCAGAACTCGGCCGCCGTCGCACCCATGATGCCGCCGCCGTTGTTGACGCCGTCGGTCAGGTAGATGCGCGTCTTGCCGTTCTTGACAGTCGGGGCGATCATCACGCGGTCGCGTCCGCCGCTGGGTGCGAACCGAGCTGCGAAGACGAGCTTGAAGTCCGTCGCGGTCGCCCCGCTGTCGCGCCGCCACAGGCCGGCGTCGAACGCCGCCGCGTAGACGGTGCTCGTGTTCAGCGGGTCGAGCGCCACGTCGGTGACGCCGAACGAGGCGTTGTCGTTGCCGTTCCAGACCTCGGTGAACGTGGCGCCGCCGTCGTGCGACTCGTAGAGACCGGGCTGGTTCGCGTCCGGCTCCAGCCGCACCTGGCCGCCGTTGCCGATCACGTGCGAGAGGCCGCGAACGCCCTGGGCCGAGCCGACGAAGATGTGCGACGAGTCCGTCGGGTCGATCACGATCGCGTTGATCGCGCGGCCGAGGAACGAGTCGATCCCCGGCGAGACGCACGCGTAGACGGAGTTGTCGATGCACGAGCTCGCGAGCTTCTTCCAGTGGTTGCCGCCGTCGGTGGTCTTGTAGATGCCGACGCCCGACTCGCAACCGGAGGTGCAGCGGTTGCCCTCACCCGTGCCGAGGTAGATCGTGTTCCCGCTCGGGTCGTTCGGGTCCGCCGTCAGCGTCCCGACCGAGTTCTGCTCGATCGAGCGCGTCAGGTACTTCCAGTTCTGCTTCGCGGCGAGCGCGTCGTCGGTCCGCCAGACGCCGCCGCCGGAGGCTCCGGCCCACATGCGGCAGTTGCCCGGGACGCACGTCGGGGCGACCAGCAGCGCCGGCGTGCGCGTCGCGGTGGCGTTGGTGGCGCCCGAAAAGGCGAGAACGCCCGGCTGGAGCGCGACGCTCTCCGGGCCGTACTGCTGCCAGACACCGCGTCCGTTGGAGCCGGAGCCGTGGCCGGAGCCCTTCTTGATCTTCTCGAACGTCGCCTCCGCCTTGGCGGTCACGGAGAGCGGGATCACGTTCGCCGGATAGGTGAGCTGCGCCGCCTTCTCGGCTTCGTAACCGCCGAGCGGTCCTTCTCCCGGCCCCTGTACGGCGCTGTTCTCGAGCGCCTCGGGATCGCCGGGCCCGCGCTTGCCCACGGACGTGCTCGATCCGTTCGTTGCCATTCCGATGATGAGCGCGATCGCCGAGACGGTCAGAACCCCGACCGCCGCGACCAGCACGCCGTGACGTCTCCTTAGCATCTGCTCTCCCCTCAGTCGCTCCTGCGACCGCTCACCCGCGTACCGGTAGCGATAGCGGCCGCTCGAACCCGGGTAGATAACACGATCTCGAAGTCGAGATCAAGCGAGTGATATCACCCATCAGCGAGGATGATATGCGGCATACTTCCGCCGTGCGCCGGGTCGTAGCCATCGTGCTTGCGGCAGCCGCCGGCGGCGCCCTCGCGGCGCCGACGACCGCGGTCACGTCGCGGCCGGCGCTGCGCCTCGCGGAGCCCTCACCCCTGATGTTCAACGGCACCGGGTTCCGGGCGAGCGAGCATGTCCGGGTCGTAGCGACCGCCGGCACGCGCGCGACGCACTGGGTGACAGCGGGGGCGCGCGGGCGGTTCGCCGTCCGTTTCCGCGGCATGAGCGCGGACGCGTGCCGCGGCCTCACTGCGGTTGCGATCGGCGACCTGGGTAGCCGGGCGACGTACAAGCGTGCGCCCGGCGAATGTCCGAGCCCCTAGAGATGGGCCCAGAGAACCACTAAGCCGGCCGCTCCGGCGACGACGGCGATCGCGGCGAGCACGGGCAGGATCACGCCGCCCTCGCTCGACGCCGGCGCCGCAGCCGTTATCCGGGGCGCGTCCGTCGTCTCGTAGCGGTACACGGCCTCCACGGAGCCACCCGGCGCCGGGTTCGCGAGGAACGCGTCGTACTGACGAACGCGGGCAAGGGTCAGGAGGAGGCGGCTCGCAGAGTCGATCGTCGGGCGGGCGGCGGCAATGGCCGGCCCAGCGGTCGGCTCCGCCGTCAGCGAAGCCTCCGGGGCGCCGGCGCCGACAGCCCTACCCGAGAGCTCGATGCTTGCGCTCGGCGTCTTCGGATTCGTCAGCACGAGGCGGAATCGAACGGAGACCGCGCGGCCGCGCCGAACGAGCGAACCTCCGCGGACGACAGCCGCGTCGAGGCGGCGGACTGGCAGGCGCACCTCGCCGGAGACAGCGAGCGGGGCGTCGACCAGGACGCTCCGCCTCCGGACAGGTCCCTCGACGTCCACCTCGGCCTGCTCCGGGATCCGGCCGCTGCGCAGGTCGGCGACGAGCTTCTCGAGCTCCCGTGGCCTGGCCGGGCGCGCCGAGGCCGACGCCACCCGCACCGCGGTCGTGTTCCGCAGCGTCAGCTCGAGTCGGAGACGCCCGCTCCGCCGCTCGTCCGTGTCGAGCTCGCGCCCGCCCACGGTCGCGGCCAGCTCGACGCGAAGGGGAAGGGGGTTGCCCGCCGGGCCCGGGTCGAGCTTCGCATCGGCCACCAGCGCTCGGCCGCGGTTCGCGAAGCCCTGCCACAGGATCCCGCTGCGGCGGAAGCCCGGCTCGGCCTCGGAGCCCGGCCCGGCGCGCACGTCGAGCAGCGGCGCCGGGACCGAGAGGAAGTAGTCGCCGGTGCCGGTCAGCGACAGGCGCTGTACGACCCGCACGGCGAGCACGCGTCCGTCCGGGAGCGTGCGGACGAGCACGCGCTCACGACTGTCGAGACGAGCGTTGAGCGGCAGCTGGAGCTGGCTGCGTGTTGCATCCGTGCGAAGCGGGACTTTTGCGTCCAGCGGCTGCGTCGGCGGTGGAAGGAGGAGCGGCTCGGGAGCGGCGGACGCCGGCGGTGACGCGACGACCACTGCCGCGAGAGCGAGTCCCGCCGCCCAGCCGCATCGTCGATTCAGCCCCGTTCGCACGGCGCGGAGCCTACGGCCCCACTAGGATCCAGCTTCCTCTATCCCGACGGAGGGTGGGCTCTATGCGAAAACGAAGCGTCGGCTTGCTGCTGGTCCTGATGCTGGGTCTCGCACTCGCGGCGTGCGGGGGCGACGACGAGGGCGAGAGCGAGGCCGAGCGCGAAGCGGAGCGAGGCGCGGCGTTCGCGCCGATCTGCGAGATGACGGCGATGTCCGGCGAGACCGGGTTGCCGGCCGGCTTCCCGACCCCGGACTCGGTCACGTGGGTGAAGTCGGAGGCGGCCGGGCCGTCTCGCGTCGTCGAGGGCTATGCCGAAGGTGACCTGGAGGGCATCTATGACGACTGGCATCAGCTCTTCGAGGACAGCGACTACGAGATCACATTCGACGAGCAGGAGGAGCACGACGCCGAGATCTCGTTCGAAGGCGGCGGGCAGAGCGGGCAGGTGAAGCTCGCCGCCGAATGCGCGGAGGGCAAGGTCTACGCGCGCGTGACCAGCAGACCCACCGGCTAGGGATCCGTAGACGAAGACCCGGGCGCTCCGGATCAGGCTGAGAAAGGCGGAGGAAGCCGGGCCGTCACGCGTCGTCGAGGGCTATGCCGAAGGTGACCTGGAGGGCATCTATGACGACTGGCATCAGCTTTTCGAGGACAGCGACTACGAGATCACGTTCGACGAGCAGGAGGACCACGACGCCGAGATCTCGTT
>DATFPZ010000065.1:0-2820 GCA_035264545.1 Acidimicrobiia bacterium | reverse complement strand
GGCGTCCAGCGCGAGCTGCACGTCGCGTGCGAGCTCGGCCGGCGTCGCCTCGCCGAGCTGCATACGCGACGGGCCCTGGTTCGACCCCATCACGAACAGTCGCTCGCCGTTCACCTGGAGCTGCCAGCGGCGCCACTGCACGTCCCGGAACGCGGTGCGCAGGGTGCGCCGGTCGCTCGCCTCGCCCCCGACCTCGACGACGACCTCGACGTCGCAGCGCGGCTGCTCGCCGAGGCGCCATGGCCACCAGCGCGGCGGGTGGTCGACGTCGAGCGTCCACGTGAGCTGGTTGTCGCCGGCGGCGAGGGTGACGTCCCTCGACGCGTCGAGGAGCACGCCGCCGTCGTCGGACCCGGTGAGCCGCGCTCGCAGCCGCGCCGGTCGGGGCGCCGACTCGCCATCGTTCTCGCTGCCGGCGGCATCGAGGGTGAGGTCGAGGAGCAGACGGCCCCGCTCCTCCGTCGCCTCGACGCACACGCAGCGGAGGCGGGCCAGCCGCACCGGTCCCGTCTCGACCACGCGCACGGGACGCCACAGCCCGCCCGGGTTCCAGGCCGGATCGAGATTGTCCCAGTGGGAGAAGACGCCGGTGACGAGGCGCTTGGCGGTGCGGTCGGACTGGCGCGGGCACGCGACCTCCACTGCGAGCACGTGCTCGTCGTCGCGCCGCAGCGGATCGGTGATCTCGAACTCGTGCGGGAAGAAGTAGCCCTCGGTTGCACCGAGGTAGTCGGCGTCGAGCCACACGTCGCCGAAGTAGAAGACGCCGTCGAGGACGACGAAGGCGCGGCGATCGCGGTCGAGCGGCTGACCGTCGAACCGGCGGCGGTAGAGCACGGGTCCGTCGGTGTCCGTGAAGCCGGGGGACGAACGCCAGTGACCGGGGACGGTGAGGTGCTCCCACGCGGCGTCGTCGAACGCGCGCTCGACGAACCGCTGGTGCAGGTCACCCTCGGCGATGTGGGCGCGCCACGAGCCTGAGAGGTCGCGCGCGCCGGGCTCCGGGATCAGGTGGGCTTCTCTGCCGCGGCGGTGCGCGTCGGGTTGGGCTGGGTGGTGTCGGGCGGAGGCGGTTGCGGCGCCGGGTTCCCGCTCGACGACGACTCACCCCGTTGCCGGTCGATCTCCTTCTGGATCGCGCGGTGCTCCCAGCGCTTCACCCAGTCGCTTCCGCTGAAGAACACGCTGGCGCCGTGCAGCACGAGGCCGAGACCCCAGAACACCGTGGCCCACAGGAAGTCCCAGCCGACGGCGGCGAGGAAGATGGCGTTGAGCACGACGAAGAAGAACGCGTGGACGTAGAAGCCCTTCTTCGCCTCGACCCGCCGCTTCGCCTCCTGGTACCGCTCGTCCTGCTCGTCGGCCATGCTGCGCTCCTCTCGGCGTGCCGATGCGTATCTCAGCGGCGCTCAGCGCGGTTCAGATACGCATCGTGGGGCTGCGGGCCCGCTCAGCTTAGGGTCGCCGGTTGGCGGGGGGCATCCCGCTGATACGCTCGGATTGCGACGTGGACGTCAGCGTCGACCGATCTTCTCCTTCTCTTCCCCCCGGAGCTTGCGATGACCCGTGCCGGCACCCTCGGTGAGCTGCGAGCGAGCGGGTGGGAGTCGCGACCGGTCAAGGACGAGGTCCGGGCGAACGCGCTGGCCCGCATCGCGACCGGCAAGCCGCTCGTCGACGGGGTCATCGGCTTCGACGAAACGGTGCTTCCGCAGCTCGAGAACGCGCTGCTCGCCGGCCACGACGTCATCTTCCTCGGCGAACGGGGCCAGGCGAAGACGCGCATCATCCGCTCGCTCGTCAGCCTCCTCGACGAGTGGACGCCGACCATCGCCGGGAGCGAGATCAACGACGACCCGTACGCACCGGTGTCGCAGCACGCCCGGCTGCTGGCGGCGGAACGCGGCGAGGACACCCCGATCGAGTGGGTGCACCGCGAAAGGCGGTTCGGCGAGAAGCTCGCAACTCCCGACACGTCGATCGCCGACCTGATCGGCGAGGTCGACCCGATCAAGGTCGCCGAGGGCCGCTACCTGGCCGACGAGCTCACGATCCACTACGGGCTCGTCCCCCGCACCAACCGTGGGGTCTTCGCCATCAACGAGCTCCCCGACCTCGCCGAGCGCATCCAGGTCGGCCTGCTGAACGTCCTCGAGGAGCGCGACGTGCAGATCCGGGGCTACAAGATCCGGCTGCCGCTCGACCTCATGCTGGTGGCGTCGGCGAACCCCGAGGACTACACGAACCGCGGCCGCATCATCACACCACTCAAGGACCGCTTCGGCGCCCAGATCCGCACCCACTACCCCCTCGACGTCGACGTCGAGATGGACGTGGTGGCGCAGGAGGCACAGCCGCTCGCCGCCGAGCAGCTCTCGGTGCACGTGCCGGAGTTCATGGCCGAGGTCGTCTCCGAGATCACGCAGCAGGCCCGCCGATCGCCGCACATCAACCAGCGCTCCGGCGTATCGGTGCGTCTGTCGATCACGAACTACGAGACGCTCGTCGCCAACGCGTCGCGACGCGCCTTGCGGAGTGGCGAACGCGAGGTGGTCCCCCGGGTCAGTGACCTCGATGCGCTCGTAGCCTCGACCGCAGGCAAGATCGAGTTCGAGACGCTCGACGACGGCCGCGAGGAGCAGGTGCTCGAGCGGATCGTCAAGGCGTCGGTGCTCGAGGTGTTCCGGGCCCGTACCCGACCCGAGCGCCTGGCGCGGCTCGTGGCCGCGTTCGACGAGGGCGTCACCGTGCACACCGGCGAGGACGTCGCGGCGTCGGAGTACGCCGGGCTGCTCCCGAGGCTCGACGGTCTCCGCGAGG
>DATFPZ010000064.1:0-6507 GCA_035264545.1 Acidimicrobiia bacterium | reverse complement strand
TCGGCGCCGACGAAGCGATCGACTACACCGCCACCGACTTCACCGAAGTCGTCGGTGACGTCGATGTCGTTCTGGAAGTCATCGGGGGCGACTACCCCGCCAGGGCCCTGGAGGTCCTCAAGTCTGGCGGAACCCTCGTCTCCACGCTGCTCGATACGCTTGTCCCGCTCGCGAACGACGCCGCCAACCGCGGCATCCGGCTGGCCGGGCTCCTCGTCGAAGCCGACCGGCTCGGCATGTCGTCGCTGGCCGACCTCGTCGCCGCCGGCAAGCTCGTGCCCACCATCGCCGGGACTTTCGCTTTCGGCGAAGCCGCCGCGGCCCAATCCGCAAAGGCCAGGCCCGGCAAGGTCGTCCTCACCTTCCCGGCAAGCTGAAGACGCAGCTTCCGGTCACGACTCGAGGAAATCCAGAACCTCCGGGACGAACTCCTGGTGATACTGGAAGATGCCGCCGTGCCCGGCGTCGGGGTACAGCTCGAGTCGGGCGTTGGGCAGACGCCGAGCCAGGTCGACGGAGTTGCTGGAGGGCACCATCACATCCTGATCGCCGTTTGCGACCAAGACCGGCTGTTGAATGCTCGACAAGTCCGACGGTTGCTGAGTCGCCCAAGCGTGAATGGCCTTGAGCTGAGTACGGAATGAGATCGGGGAGATGCGCTTGTCGCGATTCTCCGTGCGTTCCTTCAATCGCTTCAGGAATTCCCGAGCCGCCGTCCGGCCGTTCTGCGTTCGGGTGAAGAAGAGGTAGTACTTCGGATCCTTGAAGGTCAGCCCACCTTTGACCATCGCGCGGATGGTGATCGGAGTGACCTTGTCCATGCCCTCGCCTCCGGCGGGACCCGTGCCGGCGAGGACGAGCTTCCGAACGAGCTGCGATTCTTCTTGCACGATCACCTGCGAGGCCATGCCGCCGAGGGAGAATCCGAGAAGATCGACCTGATCGAAGCCCAACGCCCGGATGAAGGCGACAGCGTCCCGCGCCATCGCGGCGACCGAGTCCGGCGTGGAGCCTCCTGAGGCGCCGATGCCTCGGTTGTCAAAGGCGACCACCCGGTGGCGGGCGGCGACGCCGTCGATGACCCTCGGATCCCAGTTGTCGAGGACCGCGCCCAGGTGATTGAGGAGGATCACCGGCACGCCCGTCTCCGCGCCGAGCCGCCGGTAAGCGAATCGCGTTCCGCCGACGTCGATGGTCTCGGTTGGCGCGTCCTTGTATGTCGCGCTCGACATCACAGCTCTCCTAATTCCACGCTAGCTGCGTTCGGGCGCATGGTGTGCTCCGTACTGCGGGCGTTCACCAACTGAACCCCGCGGCGCACCAGCCGTCCCTCTAGGGCCTCTGGCGACCTCGCTGAGACCCTGGCCGAAGTCGAAAGCCAGATCGCACGTACGGAACGACCTGGCCGAGCACGCGGCACCGACGCCATACCAGGCGATGGGCACTCCTCCCGCTCCGCCGTAGGAGCTCAGTGCGCGTTTCCTTACGCACCGCGGCTCATCATGCGCTCATTGCACTTCGACGGAGCTAGCGCGTTGTCGAGCCTTGTCCGCGTCGTTCAGGGTTGTGTCGGAGGGGGGACTTGAACCCCCACGCCCTTGCGGGCACTAGCCCCTCAAGCTAGCGCGTCTGCCTAATTCCGCCACTCCGACCTGCACCGCGCTGCACCGCGCGGCGAGCAAGCAGTTTACCCACCGGCCTCTGGCTTCCCTCGCCGCGACAACTCGGACCGCGAGGCGGTACGCGAACCGCGACGGCTGCCGTTGCTAGACGCGCAGAGCGAGCACGACGGTCGAGAACGTGAACACGATGGCGGTGACGACCGTGATCCGGTCGAGGTTCCGCTCGACGACCGTGGATCCCGCCATCGAGCCCCCCATCTGACCGCCGAACATGTCGGACAGACCGCCGCCCCGACCGGCGTGGAGCAGCACGAAGAGGATCAGCATCCCGCAGGCGATGACGTCGAGGACCAAAAGGATGGCGTTCAGCACGGGCGGTCGTTCCCTCTCGTGGCGCCCACGACGGTAACACAGGCCTCAGACACGGAACCGCACGACCCGGGCGAACTCGTCGGGGTCCAGGGATGCCCCGCCGACCAGGCCGCCGTCGATCTCGGGCATCGCCATGAGGTCGGCGATGTTGCCGGGCTTCACGCTGCCGCCGTAGAGAATCCGGATCCCAGCGGCGGTCTCGGCGTTGTAGATGTCCCGCAACGCGGCGCGGATGACGGCAATGGTCGCGTTGGCGTCCTCGGGGGTTGCGTTGCGCCCGGTCCCGATCGCCCAGATCGGCTCGTACGCGACGACAGAAGCGGCGGCGGCGCCCGATCGCACACCGGCGAACGCGGCGCGTGTTTGGCTGTCGACGCGCTCGTCGGTACGTCCCGCCTCGCGTTCCTCGAGGGTTTCGCCCACGCAAACGATCGGCGTCATCTCGTGCTTGATGACGGCCTTGTGCTTCAGGTTCACCTGCTCGTCCGTCTCGCCGAACAGCTGACGACGCTCGGAGTGCCCGACGATGACGTAGCGCACGTTGAGCTTCGCCAGCATCGGCGGGCTCACCTCACCGGTGAACGCACCCTGATCTTTCCAGTGGGCGTTCTGCGCTCCCAGCAGGATCGGGATGCGGTCGGCCTCGAGCACGGTCTGGACCGAGCGGAGGGCGGTGAACGACGGGCACACGACGATCTCGCATTCCTTGTAGTCGCGGTCCTCGAGCCGGTACGACAGCTTCTGGACGACCTGGATCGCGTCCAAGTGCGTGTGGTGCATCTTCCAGTTCCCGGCCATGATCGGCCGCCGTTCGTTGCTCGCCATCACCTCTCCATTTTCATGATGCGTGCGTGGAGCCCGCTCAGCGGGCTTCAGGAACGCATCGGGGATTCTCGCAGCGCGCGAAGTCCGGGCAGGTCGCCCTGTTCGATGAACTCGAGGGACGCACCGCCGCCGGTGCTCACGTGGTCGATCTGGTCGCCGAGCCCGAAGCGGCGAACGGCGGCCGCGCTGTCACCGCCGCCCACGACCGTGAAGCCCGTGCACTCCGCCACCGCGTCCGCGACTGTCTGCGTCCCTGCGGCGAACGGCGCCATCTCGAACACGCCCATAGGGCCGTTCCAGAGCAGCAATTCGGCGCTCTCGATCTCGGACGCGAATGCAGCGGCGGTCTCCGGGCCGATGTCGAGCCCTTTCTGGCCGACCGGCATCGCGTCGGCCGGGACGACGCGGCCCTCGACGTCGACCGAGATCTCCTCAGCCACGACGACGTCGGTCGGGATGCGCACGCGCCCGGTGTCGAGGAGCCGCCGGCACTCGTCGACCATGTCGGGTTCCACGAGCGAGTCACCGACCGAGTGACCTTGTGCGAGGAGGAACGTGAACATCATCGCCCCGCCGACGAGGATCGCGTCGCAGCGTTCGAGGAGCGCGTCGATGACGCCGAGCTTGTCGCTCACCTTCGCGCCCCCGAGCACCGCCACGAAGGGATGCTCCCCCGCCTCGAGCAAGCGCGAGAGCGTCTCGACCTCCCGGAACAGCAGGCGTCCCCCGGCACTCGGCAGGACACGCGGCGGCCCCACGATCGAGGCGTGCGCCCGATGCGACGCACCGAACGCCTCGTTCACGTAGGCATCGGCGAGCTCGCACAGGTTCGTCGCGAGGGCGGGATCGTCGGTCGTCTCGCCGCGCTCGAACCGCAGGTTCTCCAACATGACGACGTCCGCAAGTTCGAGGCTGGCGACGTAGGGCTCGACTGCGGCGCCCACGACGCCTGGTGCGAGCGGAACCTGCTGTCCGAGCAGCTCGCCGAGGCGCGCCGCGACGGGCGCCATCGAATACCGCGGGTCCGGTGCGCCCTTCGGCCGGCCGAGGTGTCCGGCCACGATGACGGCGGCGTCCTTCTCGCGGAGCCACTCGAGCGTCGGGAGCGCGGTGGTGATGCGCAGGTCGTCGGTGATGACGCCGTCCTCGAGCGGGACGTTGAGATCGACCCGTACGAGGACGCGTCGACCGCGCCCGAGCGGGAGATCCTCGAGACGCGGGATCCCGAGCTCAGCGCTCGCCAAGGAACGCGCTGAGATCGACGAGTCGGTTCGAGAAGCCCCATTCGTTGTCGTACCAGCCGAGCACCTTCACCATCGTCCCGTTCGCCATCGTGTCCTTGGCGGAGAAGATGCACGACGCCGCGTCGCCGATGATGTCCGCCGAGACCAGCGGCTCCTCCGTGTACGACAGCACGCTCTTGTAGGAAGCGTCGTTGGACGCGGCGGCGAACGCCTCGTTCACCTCGTCGACGCTCGTCCCCTGGTTCAGCACCGCGGTGAGGTCGGTGATCGAGCCCACGGGCACCGGCACGCGCATGGACGTGCCGCTCAGCCTGCCGTCGAGCTCCGGCAGCACCAAGCCGATCGCCTTCGCCGCGCCCGTGCTCGCCGGGATGATGGACAGCGCGGCCGCACGCATCCGTCGCATGTCGGCTTTGCCCGAGCGGCTCGTCTGCGCGATGTCCTGAAGCGCCTGGTCGCTCGTGTAGGCGTGAATCGTCGTCATGAAGCCCTGCTCGATGCCGAACCGGTCGTTGAGCACTTTGGCCAGCGGCGCGAGACAGTTCGTCGTGCACGACGCATTGGAGATCACCGTGTGCTGCGCCGGGTCGTAGGCGGCATCGTTGACGCCCAGGCAGAGTGTGAGGTCGGCGTCGCCCGACGGGGCGGAGATGATCACCCGTTTGGCGCCGCCCTGGAGGTGTCCCGCCGCCGCGTCGCGCCCGGTGAACACGCCGGTCGACTCGATGACGACCTCGACGTTGTGGTCGGCCCACGGGATCTCGGCCGGGTCGCGGACGTCGAGCTTCTTGACCTCCTTGCCGTCGACCGAGAACCCGCCGTTGCTGACCTTGACCTCGTTGCGCAGCGGGCCCCCGACCGAGTCGTGCTTGAGCAGGAAGGCCATCGTCTCGCTGTCGCCGAACGGGTCGTTGACGGCGACCAGCTCGACCCCGGCGCGCTCTCCCCGGTCCAGCAGGGCCCGGTGGAAGGAGCGACCGATACGCCCGTATCCGTTGATCCCTACTCGTACGGTCATCAGATGTGCCTCCGTGGTCTCGGCTCGGTGGCCGTGTTCTCGTCGACGCCGGCGGACTACAGCAGAGCCTGCAACGCCGCCGCCAGTTTGCCCGGATCGTGCACCAACCCGTCGGTCCGCGCCACGTCGGCTGGGACAGGATCGACGTTCCAGTCGCGGATCACGGCGTCATCGGCGGCAAGGGCCCCGTCCCGCTGGTACAGGAAGGCATCGACCCGGGCGCCGTGCTCTTTCACCGCCAGCAAGTGATCGGTGGCGTCGAGCCCGGTGGTCTCGGGCTGCTGGGGCCGCAGGTTCGCGACCTGGAGCACCCGCCCCGACGCTGCTGCCACCGCGGCCCGGAGGTCCCGCACGCACAGGACCGGCAGCAAGCTGGTGTAGAGCGACCCCGGCGCCAGCACCACCTGGTCGGCGCTCGCGATCGCAGCAATCGCCTCGGCGGGGGCGGCGGCGTCGCTCGGCACCAGCTCGACTCGTCGGATGCGCCCGGCGCTGTTCTGCACGGCGACCTGCCCCTCGACCGCCTCACCTTCGACGTCGGCCTTCAGCACCACGGCGTCGGCCGTGGCCGGGAACACCCGACCAACCGCGTCGAGGAGCCGACCCGCCTCCTGGAGGGCGGCGCTGAAATCTCCGAGCGTCTCCGTCAAGCCGACGATGACCAGGTTCCCGAGCGCGTGCCCGCCGAGCTCGCCTCCGCCGAAGCGATGCTCGAAGGCGTCGCGCCACACGGTGTCGCTGCCGGCCAGCGCGACCAGGCACCGGCGCAGGTCGCCCGGCGCCGGCACGCCGAAGTCACGTCGTAACCGGCCCGACGACCCGCCGTCGTCGGCGACGCTCACCACGCCGGTGATCGTCCCCGCGTACTCCCGCGCCGCCTGCAGCACGACCGACAGCCCGTGTCCGCCGCCGAGCGCGACCACGGCCGGTCCGTCGGGCGACAGCTCCTGATTACTCACGGTCCAGGTCCCGGTGATGCACCCGGGCCCGGAAGCCCAGGCGCTCGAGCAGCCGGCCGATCTCGGCTGCGATGACGACACTTCGGTGCCGTCCGCCGGTGCATCCGACTCCGATCGACAGATACGACTTGCCCTCGCGCACGTACGCGGGCAGCAGGAGCGAGAAAAGTCCCGTCAGCTCTTCGAGGAACTTCTGGGTCTCCTCCTGCTTCATCACGTACCGCCGCACCTTGGTATCCGTGCCCGGCAGCGGGCGTAGGGAGTCGATCCAGTGGGGGTTGGGCAGGAAGCGGCAGTCGAAGACGAGGTCGACATCGAGCGGGAGGCCGTGCTTGTAACCGAACGATACGACGTTGATCTGGAGCCCGCTCGGCAGGTCGGCGGGTTCGCCGATGATCTCGCGGAGACGGTCGCGCAGCTCGTGCACATTGAGCTCGGACGTGTCGACGACGATGTCGGCCTGGCCC
>DATFPZ010000063.1:0-10898 GCA_035264545.1 Acidimicrobiia bacterium | reverse complement strand
AACATGATCGAGGCTGGGCCCGAGCGGGCTCGCCGGGAGAACGACCCCTTCAGCCGGCTATCTCAGGCAGGAGTTTGCGCACGTCGGCCGAGCGCCTCCGCGGCGACGATCGTCGCCGGATCAAATCCACACTCCGGGCAGGCAGTCGCCCCCATGAAAGCCGCATGCACTGTGGTGTGCGGTGTAGTGCGCGTGGCGCGTCGCGACATGCCCGCAGAACAGGCGGAGGCGCCACACCACGAGCTCCTCGGGAGGTGTTCGTCGCGACAAGAGGAGCCGCAGCCGCGCGATCAGGTCCGGCGAAGGAGGTGGCGCAGTTCGAGCCAGCTCTCGCGTTGCCCGGCTGATCTCCTCCCCCCGCCGCTGAGCTCTCTCTAGCTTCTTGCTCTGCATCCCGTCGGCGCCGGGGTCCGGGATAACTCGTAGCCTTCCATGCCCATGGCACGGCCGTAGACCGCGTGCCGTCTCCGGGTGACGGGTGAGCGGCACCGTTGCCTCGCATCACATGCAAGGAGACCAATTGAGTCGCTTCGCGCTAGGAGCATTGCAACCCTGGTCGACCGGTTAGCCGGTCCAGAGTGTGGGCGGCGCGATGGCGCCTGCGCTTACGGACCACCGACGTGCGCCAGAACCAGCGCTCGGTGCCACCCGACGGTGTCGCGTGCCAAGAGACGCTTCCCTACCGAGCTGGGGTGCCTCGCTAAGGCCGTTGAGCGCTACAGCGCAAGTCGGTCACAGCTCGGTTGGCCTTCAGGTCGAGGTGGCACCGTCGTTGACCTGCGGTTTTGGTGGAGGTGATGGGACTTGAACCCGCGACTTCTACGTTGCGAAGCCAATCCCATCAGCCAGCAGGTCGGCTGGTCTCCGTCTGGGTAGGTCAGGTCCGTCCCGCCCGCTGAGTCGGCTGATGTCCATGCTGTCAGCTCGATTCTGTTGCCAAAGTGTTGCCAGACAAGGCCCGCTTGCGAGGATGGGACCGAGAGAGAAGTCGCCAAACCGCAGTCACGCATGCGCCATGATCTGGTGAAGTTCGCCCGCCCACGGGTGACCGACAAAACACGCGGGTGCCGACCATTCGGAGTCGTGTCCCCAAACCGACAATTCCACGGGTTTCACGCGTCATTCCGGCGCGTCGTTCTGTGCTGCAGTCCTGAGCACCGATCGGCATCAGTTCGTTGCCGTCGCTCGAAGAAGGCGGCCGGGTGTCGAACCGCAACTCGCCGAGCTCCGTCTCAGGGATGGTGTTTGCCCTCAGTGGTGCATGCATGGGCATGTACCGTCTAGGCGGACGGCGGCTATCGACTACTTCCGGCTCGTGTGCACGAGCGAGGAAGGGGGGCTAGGCATGGCTACTGCGACAACGACGGTGCGGGGTGTGGTGCCGGGTACGAAGCTGCGGGTGGGGTCGCTGATCATGGCGATTGGCGGTGCCGGGTTCATCGGCTACGGGGTCCTCTTCTTCTTCCGTAACTTCGGCTCGTTCCTCGAACTCGGGATCGGTCGAGGGGAAGTGAACGTCAGCAAGACCCAGATCAAGCACTTCAGCCCGTCGCTGTACGACTACATCAGTCATCTACACATCGCGTTATCAGGATTCATCGCCGCGACGGGCTTGGCCGTGATGGCGCTGGCGTGGTTCGGCGTGCGCCGGGGGCAGTTCTGGGCGTGGGTGGCGGCGGTCGCGGTGCCGGTGTTGGCGTTGGCGGTCGCGCTGCCGGCTCACTACCCCAACCACCTCGACACGCTCGGCCATCTCGGCCTCATCTACGCCGACACCCTGCTATTCGTGGTCGGCGCTGTGGTGGCGTTCCTGGGGCTGCGCGAGACGTCGGTCTGACCCGCTCGGCGAAACGTACTGCCCCATCGGCCATTCAGAGCGTGCGCGAGCGCACATAATCACGTTCCACTTAAGGCGCCTGATTGCGCCATATCCGGCGATATGCGCTACCGCGCCACCGAAAGCCCACCGTGAAGCGCATCAGCGCCAAGCGCCATTTGGCGCGCCGCGTCGGGGAGCTCGCTTGGCATAACTGCGTCGCTCAGTTCAGGTCACGGACGCGTCCGGCGGTGCCGTCCCCTTCGCACCCAGTTCGTCACATCTTGGCGAAGCCAGATCTTGCCGGCTCGGAGATGGGCCACCGGCTCCGGAAAGTCGTCTCGCTCTTGGCTCAGCTGATGAACCCGCTGACGAGACACCCTTAGGAGTTCAGCCACTTCAGCGACTCCGACGAGATCCAACTTCTTGCCCACCTGATCAGTCTGTCCGGCAGGTGAGACAGGTACTAGGACCTACGATGTCGCTGCTGTGCTTGACAATTGACAAGGCAGTGGGGGTACCTTGTCAGTCGACAAGTCACACAGGGGCCCCGGCGGTGCTGACACACCCCGGGGCCTCGGCCAGCACCTATATGGGAGGTACTGACATGGCCAACGGTAACGGGTGCCCGGACGCGCCCGAACTACACACCCGACGGCCTGCTGCGGGCGTTGCTCGACGAGGGTGTCGACGTTCGTCAACTCCCGAGGTCCGGCCCAGCCACACCGCCAATCATCTCCTTCCTCCAACACGCCGTGACCGACGCCGAAGGCGTCCACCGGCGCCCCCGCAAGCCGTCGCCGCACCTCACCTTCCATCACCGAATGGACCCCGACCATCCCTGCTCGCAGCGGCGCGCCGCCTCCCTAGCCGATCACCGGAACCCTCTAAGCAAACATCCGCCACCCCGAAGACAAACGCGTCTTCGGCGCGACAACCGGCGATCGGTCACGCCGACGTACGCACGCGTCCAGTAGTCGGAGCCCGCTGACCCCCAGCCCCACCGCGCCCCTCGCGCCCTCAACGATCCCAAAGCCGCAGCCGAGAATCCCGGAAGGCCAGTTCTGTCGGCGAGAGCAGCGAGTTCCGTCGGGAACCCGTGGTGGGCGAGGGGGGACTTGAACCCCCACGTCCTTACGGACACAGGCACCTGAAGCCTGCGCGTCTGCCAATTCCGCCACTCGCCCGGTGGTGGGGACTCGCAGCGTACCAACGGGTTGCAGCAGTTCTGCGGGCGAGCGGACAAGGCGGAAGCGGGAGAGCGCGCAGTTACACTTCCGCCCGATGGGACTCCAGGGGTTCGAGCGGCGGCTCGAGCGGCTGGTGGAGGGCACCTTCGCCAAGGCCTTCCGCGCCGGCCTCGAGCCCGTCGAGATCGGCCGCAAGATCGCCCGCGCGCTCGACACGGGCCGCATGATCGGTGTCCGGGGCGGCTGGGTCGTGCCCAACGACGTCGTCGTCTCCCTCTCTCCGGACGACCTGAAGCGGTTCTCGACCTACTCCGACGTGTTGTCCCGTGAGCTCGCCGACGCCGCCCGTCAGTACGCCCGCGACGAGGGGTACCAGTTCCTCGGGCCCGTCACCGTGGCCCTCGTCGAGGACGATGACCTCCGCACGGGCCGGCTCGAGGTCGAGGCGGAGATCATGGAGGGGCCGTCCGAGCACCTGGGCGCCCTCGTCCTCCCCGACGGGCGCCGGGTGCAGCTCGGGGACCAGCCGGCGGTGATCGGACGCCTGCCCGACTGCGCGGTATCACTTGCGGATGCACAAGTATCCCGCCGCCACGCCGAGGTCCGCCCGGCGGGCGAGGGTTTCGCCGTCGCCGACCTGGGCAGCATGAACGGCACCACGGTGAACGGTGTCGCGGTCCGTGAGCGGGAGCTCGTGGACGGCGACGAGATCGGGGTCGGCTCCACGACCATCCGTTTCGAGGCGTCCTAGAGGCCCGACTTCATGTCCGAAGCCGTACTCACGGTCCTCAAGTTCTGCTTCCTCGCCCTTCTGTACCTCTTCCTCTACCGGGTGGTGCGGTTGACGCTGCGGGAGCTGCGGGCACCAGCCCTCACGGCGGAGCCGGCGGCAGTGCCCCAGGCGGCGCCACCGCGGCGTGAACGCCGCGCAGAGCCCCGCGCCGGGTTGCGGCTGCGCATCCTCGAGCCCGCCCCGCGCCGGGGCGAGACGCACACCATCGACCGCGAGGTCACGGTCGGGCGCGGCGGTGGGTGCGCGCTCGTGCTCAACGACGACACGTACGTCTCGCAGTTGCACGCCCGGCTGTTCCAACAGAACGGCGAGGGTTACGTCGAGGACCTCGGCTCGACCAACGGCACGTACGTGAACGGCAAGCAGATCAAGGGCGTGACCCGCCTCAAGCGCGGCGACCAGGTGCAGTTCGGCCAAACGGTCGCCGAGGTCGTGAAGTGAGCCCGATCAAGCTGGTCGCCGCCGGTGTCACCGACGTCGGCCGAGTCCGCGACGGCAACGAGGACGACTTCCTCGACCAGGCCAACCGCCTCGGCCTGGTCGCCGTCGCCGACGGTATGGGTGGCCACCGCGCCGGCGAGGTCGCGAGCGCCACTGCGCTGGAGGCGCTGCGCGCCGCAGTGGCGTCGGGTCAGCCGTTGCGCGACGCGATCGAGGGAGCCAACGACGCCGTCCTCGAGAAGTCGGTGTCCGACCAAGAGCTCCACGGCATGGGCACCACGCTCACCGCCGGCATGCTCGGGAGCGACGGGTACCTGGTCGTCGGGCACGTCGGCGACTCGCGCGCGTACCTCGCCCGCGACGGCGAGCTCACCCAGATCACGAATGATCACAGCCTCGTAGAGGAGATGGTCCGCGGTGGCGAGCTGACACGCGAGCAGGCCGACGTCCACCCCCGACGTTCGATCATCACACGTGCGCTCGGCATCGACCCCCAGGTCGAAGTCGACGAGTTCCCTCTCGAGCTCCGGCCCGGCGACCGGATCCTCTTTTGCTCGGACGGCCTCACCACCATGGTGCGCCCGGACGAGATCGCGAGCATCCTCGGCCGCGAGCACGATCCGAAACGGGCGGCTCAGCTCCTCGTCGACGCGGCGAACGCCGCCGGGGGCGAGGACAACGTGACCGCGGTCATCGCGGACGCGGTCGAGAACGACGCACCCTCTGCCGCCGCTCCGGCCGTTCCCGACGACGTCACGTCGGAGGCTGCGCCGGTGAAGCCTCGACGCCGGAGGGGTCGCACAATGCTCCGCGCGCTGGCCTGGGCCCTCCCTGTGCTCGCCGTGTTTGCGATCGCGTTCCTCGCCGTCGGCTGGTACGCGCGCAACACGTATTACGTCGGCATCGATCGCGGCCGTGTCGCAACGTTCAAGGGGATCGAAGGAGGACTTCTCGGCTGGGATCCCACCGTCGAGCGGCGTTACCGCGACCTCGACCCTGCCCAACTCACCGAGGCGCAGCGTGAGGACGTCAAGGACGGGAAGAAGTTCTCGTCGCGAAGCGAAGCCGACGCGTACGTCGCGCGCTTGAAGAAGGGAATCGAGGAGCGCACGCCCGCCACGACGATCCCGGTGCCGCCGGAGGCGACGGTGCCCCCGATCACGGCCCCGCCGCCGTCGTGAGCCTCACCGCGTCGCAGCGCCGCAACTCCGAGCTCGGGCTCGGGCTGCTCGCTGTCATCATCACGGTCGGCGGCTACATCCTGGTCGCGCTCTCCGAGGGTCCGTCGCTTCCCGCCAACCTCTGGTTCTTCCTCGCCGTGCTGATCGGGCTCTACGTGGTCGCGCACCTCGCCGTGCGCGCGCTCACTCCTCGAGCCGACGGCACGCTCCTGCCACTGGCAGCCCTGCTCAACGGCATCGGCTTCGTCGTCATCACGCGCATCGACCGTGATGCCCAGGACCAGCTCGCACCGAGCCAGGCGGTCTGGACGATGGTGGGCGTCGGCGCCTTCATCGGGACGCTCTGGCTCGTTCGCCGGGTGCACCTGCTCGAGCGGTACCGGTACACCTTCCTGTTCCTCGGGCTGTTCGCTCTGCTCCTGCCGCTCGCGCCCGGGCTCGGTCGGGAGATCAACGGCGCCCGGCTCTGGGTGCGGCTCGGGCCGATCAACTTCCAGCCCGGCGAGTTGGCCAAGGTGTTCCTCGTCGTCTTCCTGGCCGGGTACCTCGTCGACAAACGCGAGGTGCTCGCGGCGGGAGGACGGCGCATCGCGGGGCTTCGCGTCCCGGCGGCCCGGCACCTCGGGCCGCTGCTCCTGGCCTGGGGCTTCTCGCTGGTCGTCATGATCCGCCAGAAGGACCTGGGCTCGTCTCTCCTCTTCTTTGCGGTGTTCGCGGTGATGCTCTACATCGCGACCGAGCGCACCGCGTTCCTCCTTGCGGGTGCAGGACTGTTCGTCACCGGCGCGGCAATCGGGTACGCGATCTTCGGCCACGTCCAGGAGCGGGTCTCGGTGTGGGCGAACCCGTGGCCCGTCGCGGGTGGAGACGGGTACCAGATCGTCCAGTCCTTGTTCTCGTTCGGTTCCGGCGGCTTCGCGGGGACGGGCTTCGGGCTCGGGAGTCCCGACAAGATCCCAAATGCTTCGACCGACTTCATCTTCTCTGCGATCGGCGAGGAGCTCGGCCTGCTCGGCACCGTGGCGATCCTCATTGGATTCCTGCTGTTCGTGGGGGCGGGGTTCCGCGTCGCGCTGCAGGCGCAGCGCCCGTTCCCGAAGCTGTTCGCTGCCGGCCTCACGTCCATCATCGGCATCCAGACGTTCGTCATCCTCGGCGGCGTCACGCGACTCATCCCATTGACCGGTGTGACGCTGCCTTTCATCTCGTACGGCGGCTCGTCACTCATCGCCAACTTCGTGATCCTCGCGTTGTTGCTGCGAATCTCGGATGAATCCGCTGAACGCGCCGCGACACCGACCGCGCGAGCCGGCGCGCTCGCCCGCCGATGAACCGCGCCATCCGGCGCGTGGGGATCGGCGTCACCGTCCTCGTGCTGCTTCTCGTCGGTCAGCTCACGTACCTCCAGGTCTACGACGCCGACAACCTCGCCAACGACCCGCGCAACATTCGGTTCCAGCTCCGTGACTTCTCGAAGCCGCGCGGCCGGATCCTCACCTCCGACGACCAGATCGTCGCCCGGTCGGTCGAGACCGGCGACGAGCTGAAGTTCCAGCGTCTCTACCCGCAAGGTTCGCTGTTCGCGCAGCTCGCCGGGTACCAGTCGTTCGTGTTCGGGAACATCGGGATCGAACGGACGTACAACAGCGAGCTCGCCGGTCGCGACCCGCTGCTCCAGATCCGAAACGTCGGCGACGTGCTCGCGGGGAAGGAGCCCATCGGCAACGTCGTGCTGTCGACCAGCCAGCAGCTTCAGGCGGCGGCTCGTGACGCGCTGGGCGACCAGCGCGGGTCAGTCGTCGTGATGAACCCGAAGTCGGGCTCGATCCTCGCCATGTACTCGAACCCGAGCTACGACCCCCAGCCGTTCGCCAACCACAACTCCCAAGCGGTGCAGGACTACGAGAAGCTGCTCCGCGCCAGCCCCGACAAGCCGGGCCTCCCGCGCGCCTACCGCGAGCGCTTCCCACCCGGATCGACGTTCAAGGTCATCACGGCGTCGGTCGCGCTCGGCACGGGTCAGTTCAATCCCCAGACGAACTTCCCGCAGCTGACGGAGCTCAAGCTGCCGCAGACCACCAACACGCTGAAGAACTTCGGTGGCGAGCGGTGCGGTGGCAGCCTGGCGAACAGCTTCCAGGAGTCGTGCAACACGACGTTCGGGCAGGTCGGGCTCGACCTCGGCGACACGTTCGTACCCGGGATGGAGAAGTTCGGGATCGGCGCGGCGCCGCCGCTCGACGTCGCGCCCGGCGCCGCGGCGAGTGTGGGACCCCCGCCGGGGTCGTTCCAGCAGAACCAGCCGCTGTTCGCGTTCGCCGGGATCGGGCAGGGGGACGTCGCGGTGACGCCGCTCGAGATGGCGCTGAGCGCGTCGGCGGTCGCCAACAACGGCCAGATCATGCAGCCCCACGTCGCCGAGAGGATCACCGACGGCGACGACAACACCGTGAAGACGATCGACCCGAAGCCGTGGCGGACGGCCATGTCCCCGCAGGTCGCGGCGACGATGACGACGCTGATGATCTCGGTCGTCGAAGGCGGCACCGGAACGGCGGCGCGCATCCCGGGCGTCTCCGTCGCCGGCAAGACCGGAACCGCCCAGAACGAGACCGGCTCCGCGCACGCGTGGTTCGTCGGCTTCGCGCCCGCCGAGGATCCTCAGGTCGCGGTGGCGGTCATCGTCGAGCACGGTGGGAGCGCCGGCAGCGAGGCGACGGGTGGACGCGTCGCCGCGCCCATCGCTGCACAAATGATGCGAAAGGTCCTCGGCCGGTGACCTCCCCGAGCGCAAAGAGGTGCACCGGTAGGGTTTGGCCCCGATGACGCAGCTCGCTGACGTCTTCTCGAATCGATACGAGATCCAGCGCGGCATCGCACGAGGCGGGATGGCGGAGGTGTACCTCGCTCGCGATCAGCTGCTGGATCGTCCCGTCGCGGTGAAGGTGTTGTTCGCGGAGTACGCGCGCGATCCGAGCTTCGTCGAGCGCTTCCGCCGCGAAGCCCAGAGCGCCGCCAGCCTCAACCACCCGAACATCGTCGCGATCTACGACTGGGGCCAGGAGCGCGGCACGTATTTCATCGTCATGGAGTACGTGCGCGGCCGCTCCCTCCGCGACGTCGTGCAGGTGAACGGGCCGTTCTCGGCTCGGCGGACGGCGGAGATCGGCGCCGAGATCGCCGGCGCGCTCGAGTTCGCGCACCGCAACGGCGTGGTGCATCGAGACGTCAAGCCCGGCAACGTGCTGATCACCGCCGACGGCGACATCAAGGTCACCGACTTCGGCATCGCCCGCGCCGGGACGAGCGAGGCGCTCACGCAAACCGGCGCGGTCATGGGCACGGCGACGTACTTCTCGCCCGAGCAGGCGCAAGGTCTCCATGTCGACGGCCGGTCCGACGTGTACTCGCTCGGCGTCGTGCTGTACGAGATGGCCACCGGCGCGCCGCCGTTCACCGGCGAGAGCCCCGTTGCCGTCGCCTACAAGCACGTGCGCGAAGACCCCGAGCCCCCGACCGCGCGCGCCCCCGATCTGCCCCCCGACCTCGAGCAGATCATTCTCACCGCGATGGCCAAGGACGCCGACTCGCGTTACCAGACCGCCGAAGAGTTGCGCACCGACCTGCTCCGATTCGTGCGCGGGCAGCCGCCGCTGGGTGGGCCGGTGACCGGCGTGATCGCGGATGGCACCGCGACGGCAGCCGTCGCGCCGACCCAGGCCGCGCCGGTGGCTTCCTTCGACGGAGACGACCCGGACGAGCACCGCCGCAAGCGTCGGGGGGCGCTCGTCGCCGGGATCCTCGGGGTCGGCCTGATCGCCGCCGTGATCATCGCCCTGCTCGCGAGCGGGGGCGGCGGAGGTGGAGGCGGAGGCGGAGCGACCGCCGAGGTGCCCAACGTCATCAACAGGCCGTTCGCCGAAGCCGAGCGGGCGCTCAAGCTCTCCGGCTTCAAAATCGACCGCAACGACGTCGAGGGGAAGGACCCGCCCGACCTGGTGCTCTCGCAGAAGCCGACCGGCGGCGAGAAGCTGGAGAAGAACGGCACCGTGCGGCTACGGGTGAGCAAGGCGACGTTCACCATGCCCGCCGTCAACGGGAAGCCGCGCGCCGATGCGGTGAACGCGCTCATCGGGGTCGGACTCCAGGACCCGAACAACGCCATTCAAGATCAGGAGGTCGACAGCGACCAGCCGCCGGGCACGGTCGTGGAGTCCGATCCGGCGGCGGGCGCGCAGGTACCGAAGGCGGGGCAGAAGGTGACGCTGCGGATCGCGCGCGAGCCGGAGATCGCGATGCCGAACGTCGTCGGCCAGGAGTCGCAGACCGCACAGCAACTCCTCCAGCAAGCCGGCTTCCAGGTGTCGGTGCAGAGCGAGCAGAGCGACTCGGTGCCGAGTGGGCGCGTCACCCGCACCGACCCCGGCGCCAATGCGCGGGTGAAACGGGGTGCAGGCGTGACGATGTTCGTGTCGACCGGCCCGCAGAACGTCAACGTCCCGAACGTCGTGGGCCAGTCGCAGGGTCAGGCGAGCCAGACTCTCCAGCAGGCGGGCTTCCAGGTCTTCGTCTCCCAGCAGAACACGAACAACCCATCGGACAACGGCCGGGTGCTGGCGCAGAACCCGGCGGCGGGCGACCAGCAGCCGAAGGGCTCGGGCGTCACGCTCACGGTAGGTAGATTTCCGGCGGGGCCGTGACTGAGATCACGGCCTGGTACGCCCGCCAGGGGCGACACGACCTCCCGTGGCGCCGCACGCGCGACCGCTGGGCGGTGCTCGTCTCCGAGGTGATGCTCCACCAGACGCAGGTGCCGCGGGTCGCGGCGGCGTGGCCTCGGTTCTTCGGCCGGTTCCCGACTCCCGGCGCGATGGCGCAGGCCGGTCCGGGCGCCGTCATCCGGGCGTGGGGAACGCTCGGCTACCCCCGTCGCGCTCGGCGGCTCTGGGAGGCGGCGACCGCCATCGTCGCTCATGGCTGGCCCGACGACCTGACGTCCCTCCCCGGTGTCGGCCGGTATACGGCCCGGGCCGTGGCAGCCCAGTGCGACGACACCGACCTGCCCGCCGTCGAGGTCAACGGCCGGCGCGTGGCGGAACGAGCGGCCGGGCGCGCGCTCTCCGACCGCGACGCCGAAGCGATCCTGGTCGATCTGGGTGCGCCGCTCCGAGGGCGGGACCGGCTGCTCGCGCTGATGGACGTCGGCGCGCTGGTGTGCCGGCCGAGCGAGCCGCAGTGCGACGCGTGCCCGGTGCGCATGCGGTGCGCGACCCGCGGCGCTCGTGCGGGTGAGCGAACCTCGCGGCAGTCCCGGTACGAGGGCTCGTTCCGGCAGCGGCGGGGCCGGGTGATGGCGCGCCTGCGCGTCGGAGAGCCCGTCGACGCCGGCTCACTCGACGCCGACGCGCTGGTGTCGCTGGTCGACGACGGCTTGGCCGTGGTCGACGACGCCGTGGCGCGACTTCCCTGACTATTCG